>NZ_DFTP01000072.1:13835-32312 GCF_002381585.1 Marinimicrobium sp. UBA4209 | reverse complement strand
CCGCCAGCAGTACTTGAGCCAGCAGACGCAACACCAGGGCTTTGCCGCCCATCATCCGCTCGGTGATGTAGTCCGTCAGGACCGCCCACAGGCCGATCCAGGCGTGGGCCACCACGGACAGCAGGGTCATGAGGGTGAACACCCGCATCCACAGCTGACCAAACAGGCCCTGCCACTGCTCAAAACTCAGTTCGGGGGTTATTACGATATAAGCCACAATAAAGACGGTGTAGACGGCCATGATCACAGCGCTCACGCGCTGAATCAGCCAGTCGTACAGGCCGCTGCGGCCGAGATTGGTTACCGCGGTTACCATATCCAGACTCCTGCCAGAACAATCAGTACAACGGCCAGCGCCAGTGCGAGCTTCGCACCGAGGCGACCACCTTTCAGGCTTTCACCAATGCCACAATCCATAATCAGGTGCCGGACCCCCATCACCATGTGATAGGCGAGCGCGGCGACAACGGCCCAGACGACGATTTGCCAGACCGGCTGGGTCAGCGTTTCCTGCAGAGCCACAAACTGCTCTTCGGAGGCAAGACTGCCATCAAGCAGCCAGAGGAGTACGGCCACACCGGCAAAAAGGAACACACCGGAGACACGGTGAAGAATGGAAACAATAGCGGTAATCGGAAGTTTGATGGTGGAGATATCGAGATTGACAGGTCTTTGGTTTTTCACGGTTGATAGTCACCTTCTAGCCCAGCTAATGTAGGCAGGTTAGCGAAATAGCGCCAAGCGCATCTCTCCAGAGCACACAGGGCGGTCGCCAGGTTGATTTGTTTATGCGCCGTCCGGGCCAATGTCTCTTCTCAGGGCATGGTCTGGACCGGCGATTGGCTCTCTCACCGCTGCCTGCAAGTCGCGGCGTATTATAGAGAGTCGAATCCTGAAACACAAACAAAAACCCGGGCAAAAATCCCCCGGAAATGCCCGATTGGCGTGCACTGGAGCCGCTTGATGCTCCATTTGGAGGCAAATCACCACCGGATTGTTCACCACCCCGTCCCCGGGGGTAAAATCCGACAGCGCTGTCACCTGTTACGACGTTCCCACCACTGCCGGATCATTGCCTCCAGTCAAAGCCTCCGTGATGCCGGGCACCCCGGCACCAACGGGCCGGCCACTACACGGGCGCCCTCGCCGTCAAGTGGATTTTTTGCCAACCCGATCTCGAAAAACTACCGAAATCAGGCCTTCTCCTCTATAATGCCGCCTCCCATCAACCCGTGGGCTGTTTGACAAACCCACGCCGGGGCTTATAGTGACGCCCCGATTAAAAACCCGGTCTGGCCATCCAGCCATTCCTGGAAGCCTTAAAAGTTTGTAAACCACAGGAGTCCGTAATGACTGACAGAAAAGCACGGTTAACGGTCGACGGCCTGGATGCGCCTATTGATCT
Organism: Marinimicrobium sp. UBA4209; assembly: GCF_002381585.1. NCBI lineage: Bacteria > Pseudomonadati > Pseudomonadota > Gammaproteobacteria > Cellvibrionales > Cellvibrionaceae > Marinimicrobium > Marinimicrobium sp. UBA4209. The sequence goes on along the minus strand of NZ_DFTP01000072.1, from coordinate 30,907 downwards.
GCCTGTTTACCCGAGCACTGCCGGCCCTGACGTGATTGATGTCTCCGGCCTGACCAAAAAGGGTTTTTTCACCTACGATCCGGGGTTCATGTCCACCGCCCCCTGCGAGTCCAAAATTACCTTCATCGATGGCGCCAAAGGCGTGCTTCTGCACCGTGGCTACCCCATCGATCAGTTAGCCGAGCACTCTGACTACCTCGAGACCTGCTACCTTCTGCTGAACGGCGAACTCCCCTCCAAAGAACAAAAAGCGACGTTCGCCGACGAAGTCAAAAAGCACTCCAAGGTCGACGACTCAGTGGCTCAGATCATCAAAGGCTTCAGTCGCAACGCTCACCCCATGGCCATCATGGGCAGCGCAGTGAACGCTCTGGCCGCGGTTTACCATGAAGAGACCGACATCACCAGCGAAGAGAGTCGTCGGGTTACGGCCTACCGGTTGATCGGTCAGATGCCGACCCTTGCCGCCATGGCCCACAAGCACCGCCAGGGCGAAGAGTTCATCGCCCCGGACGCCGATCTCGCCTACGCTGAAAACTACCTGAACATGACCTTTGGTACCGCCGGCCAAAGCCCCAAAGTCAATCAGGTATTGGCCAAAGCCATGGACCGGATCTTCCTGCTGCACGCCGACCATGAGCAGAACGCCTCCACCTCCACCGTGCGTCTGTCCGGCTCATCCGGCACCAACCCCTTTGCCGCCATCGCAGCGGGTATCGCTACCCTGTGGGGCCCCGCCCACGGTGGTGCGAACGAAGCCGTTCTCAACATGCTTGAGGAAATTGGCAGCGTCGACAACATCGACACCTATGTCGCCAAAGCCAAAGACAAGAACGATCCCTTCCGTCTGATGGGCTTCGGTCACCGGGTCTACAAGAACTTTGATCCGCGCGCCAAGGTGATGAAGCAGGCCGCTGACGAGGTGCTGTCCGAGCTGGGCCTGGAAAACGATCCGCTGCTGGCGATCGCCAAGCGCCTGGAGAAAATCGCCCTGGAAGACGAGTACTTCATCCAGAAGAAACTCTACCCCAATGTGGATTTCTACTCCGGCATCATCATGAAGGCCATCGGCATTCCCACCGAAGCCTTTACCGTGATTTTTGCCACAGGCCGCGCCGTCGGCTGGTACGCCCACTGGCAGGAAATGGTGAGCGCACCCTACAAGATCGGCCGTCCACGCCAGCTATACACCGGCTACAGCAAGCGCGATTACCCCGCCTGAGGCCGACACCACCGGGCCTTTACCGACCCACCCTGGGGCCGCACTTAGTGCGGCCCCAGTGCGTTCTGGGGAACTCTTGCGCCGATTTACCTTTCTAAACGTCTCCCGAACCCACTCCGGTAGCCATACTCCGGGGGCTATAGTAGTATGAAACCCAGTATTAACGCCGCTTCCAGTGTCACTGGCGATAGTCAACCACAGTTCGCTGGCCACCGGAAACAAAGCAGGATTGAACCTATGCTCAACGTCCCGAAGTTCCTGCGCAGCAGTCTCGCCATTTCGGCTCTGTTGTTCAGCGCCCCAGCGCTCTGGGCTGCCGCCCTGGCCCCCCTGGAAATCACCGATCAGCACCGCCAGGTCACGGCGAGCGTGGTCCAGCAACTGAGCGAGCACCATTACCGGGACCAGTCCCTCAATGACGACCTGTCGTCCGAGTATCTGGACAATTACCTGAAAACCCTGGACCCCACCAAAAGCTACTTCTTCCAGGCTGATATCGACGGATTCAACCGTCATCGTGAGAAGTTCGACAACTGGCTCGCCAAGGGCAACCTGAATGAAGCCTTCGACATCTTCGATATCTACCGGCAGCGCCTGACGACGCGCCTGGAATCGGTGATTGAGCGGCTGGAGAGTGATGAGATCAAGTACGACTTCACCACCGACGATCAGCTCGTGGTGGATTGGGAGCAGGCCGAGTGGCCCGAGGACAAGAAAACCGCTGATGAGCTCTGGCACCGCAGGGTCAAAGCCAGCCTGTTGGATCTGGTACTGGCCGGGAAAGACTTGGAAGAGAGCAAGGAGCTCCTGCGCAAACGCTATGAAAACCAACTGCGCCGGGTTCGCCAGCAGGACAGCGATGATGCCTTTGAGGTCGTAATCAACAGCCTGACCACCCTGTACGATCCGCACACCAACTACCTGTCGCCGAGAACACTCGAAAACTTCAATATCAACATGTCACTCTCCCTGGAGGGGATTGGGGCCGTACTCCAGACCGAGGACGAACACACCAAGGTGATGCGTCTGGTTCCCGCCGGGCCGGCGGACAAGCAGGGGGAACTTCGCCCAGCGGATCGCATCGTCGCGGTCGGCCAGGGCGAGGAGGGTGAAATGACCGATGTGGTCGGTTGGCGCCTCGACGAAGTGGTGGAGCAGATTCGCGGCAAAAAAGACACGGTTGTCCGCCTTGAAGTGCTCCCGGCCAAGGCCCCCACCGACAGTGCGACCAAAGTCATCACCATCACCCGGGACAAGGTCAAGCTTGAGGAACAGGCGGCGAAGCACGACGTATTCGAGGTTATGAATGGGCGCGACCGCTACAAAATTGGCGTGATTCGTGTACCCACCTTCTACATGGATTTCGAGGCTTATCGCAAGCGCGACCCGAACTTCAAGAGCACCACCCGTGACGTGCACCGGATTCTTCAAGAGCTGGAAAAAGAAAACGTCGACGGGATTGTGCTTGATCTGCGCGGCAATGGCGGTGGGTCCCTGCAGGAGGCCACTACCCTGACCGACCTGTTTATCGATCGCGGGCCCGTGGTACAGATTCGCCAGACCAATGAACTGATTTCACGCAATTATCAATCACACTCCCGGGCGGCCTACCGCGGGCCTCTGGTGGTGCTGATTGATCGGTTGAGTGCATCGGCTTCGGAAATTTTTGCCGGCGCCATCCAGGATTACGGCCGGGGCATCATTGTTGGCACCCAGAGCTTCGGCAAAGGCTCCGTGCAATCGCTGGTACCGGTCGATGCCGGCCAGTTAAAGCTGACGGAGTCCAAGTTCTATCGCGTCTCGGGCGAGAGCACACAGCATCGCGGAGTTATTCCCGACATGACGCTGCCTAGCCTGGTCAACGTAGACGATGTCGGCGAGAGCACTTACGACAACGCCTTACCCTGGGACAAGATTCACGCGGTTCCACACTCTCGTTACTTTGACATTCAGGCGCTTCTTCCGCACCTGAACCCATTGCACGAGCAGCGCGTAGAGAAGAACCCGGATTTCATCTACCTGCGCGATCAGATGGCGCTGACGGAGAAGAACAAGGACCGCACGGTCGTCTCCCTGAATGAAAAACAGCGTCGAAACGAACAGGAATCCCTGGAAGCGTCTCTGTTGCAACTCGAAAACGAGCGCCGGAAAGCCAAAGGGCTGTCCCTGTATGACAGTTACGAAGACATTGACCGCCTGGCCGGCAGCGACGACGAGGACGCGACCGAGGGCGCGGACGCCGGAGAAGCGGCCAACGACGACGAAGAAGAAGGCGACCTGGTCAGCTTCAGTGCGCTTTCACGCAGTGAAATCAACCCGGACAAGGATCCGTTTCTCAACGAAGCCGGACATATTCTGGTGGACTTCATTGAGCAGCTCGAATCCATGGATGAACAGGACCGGGATCGCGTCGCCAACTGGTAACCAACATCCAAACCCGAGCCCCGATACCGCACAGGCCTTTTCCCTCGGTGCGTTTTCGGGGTATTTTTTAACCCACGCCTCCATCAGATCGGACTCAGGAATTGAACCGCATGAACGCCGTTTCCTTCAACGTAAACAGCATCCGTACCCGCCTCCACCAGTTGCAGGCGGTGATCGATAAATATCAACCGGACTTCATCGGCTTGCAGGAAACCAAAGTCACCGACGAGCAGTTTCCCGAGCAGGAAATCCGGGACATGGGTTACCACGTAGAGTTCTACGGTCAGAAAACGCACTACGGCGTAGCGCTAATGTCCCGCCACCCCTTCAAGCAGGTGATCAAGGGTTTCCCCGGAGATCTGGAAGAATCCCAACGGCGTTTTATCGGAGGGGTATTCGACTCTCCCCTCGGCGGCGAAGTGACCGTTCTGAATGGTTACTTCCCCCAGGGTGAAAGCCGCGACCACCCGGTCAAATTTCCCAATAAGCGCAAGTTCTACCAGGACCTGATGGCCTTCCTGAACGACCAGTGCGACCCTTCCAAACCGCTGCTGGTCATGGGCGATATGAACGTCTCTCATACTGACCGGGATATCGGTATTGGCGAGCAGAACCGCAAGCGCTGGTTGCGCGACGGAAAGTGCAGCTTTTTGCCGGAAGAGCGGGAATGGCTGGATACTCTGCTGGACTGGGGTCTGAAGGATACCTTCCGTCAACACCAGCCGGACGAAGAGCGTACCTTCAGCTGGTTTGACTATCGTAGCAAAGGCTTTGATGCCGACCCCAAACGGGGCCTGAGAATCGACCTCATTCTGGCAACCGAGCCGTTACTCGAACGATGCACGGAGGCGGGCGTCGATTATGACATTCGGGGTATGGAGCGCCCGTCCGATCACTGCCCCATCTGGGCGTCGTTTTCGTAGCCGGTCCGCACAAAAAAGCGCCGGGGTAAAAACACCGGCGCCAAGCATGCCAACAATATCGGCGGCTTCCCTACCGCCGGGTCTCACCTAAAAATTGGCCCTGAGGGTCAATGCATAGCGCGTGTCGTTCAGGAAGTAAGAAGCGTAGTGGTCTCCCGCTGCGTTCTGTTTCATGATCGTGCGCGTTTCCGAATTGAGGATGTTGTTCACTTCCAGGCCGAGTGACAGCATGTCGGTGATGTCGTAGAAGATCGACCCATCCATCTGACCGTAATCGTCGTTATACACCGGCAGGCGCCAGGTGATATCGCGATCGGTGCCGTTAAAGCCATTGGGGCCAACGGACATCAGGAAGTCACTCCGCCAGTTATACGCCAGACGGACGGACAGCGGCCCCTTCTCGTACATACCCACCAGATTGTAGGAATGCTCCGACAGCCCCTCAAAGGGCATCTGCCCGTATTCACTGCCGTCGGTATCGACCGGGTTGGAGCCCTCATCGCGAGGCACATCGGTGCTGCTGTCGATGTAGGTGTAGTTGGCCTGCATACCCAGGCCATCAAAGGGCTCGGGAAGCTGATCAAAGAACTGGCTCCAGCCCAACTCGACACCCCGGATATCAGCGGTGCCGGTGTTGACCGGACGGGTCACCGTATAATCCCACCCACCGTGCTCTTCGCGGATCGTCTGGTTGCGGATAAACCCTTCAATGTCTTTACTGAAGGCATTGACGTGAGCCATACCACCGGCGTCATTGAAGTACCACTCCAGCGAGATATCAAACTGGGTCGCCTCCATCGGCTCGAGCATCGGGTTGGAGCCGGAGGAGGACGTCAGCCGGAAATCCTCCGGCGGCACATACTGGTCTTCCGGTACCCCTTCCGGGCGGCCCGCGCTCAAGGTCTGGAACGCCTGCATCTGATTGTACGCAGGCCGCGCCATGGCTTTGGAGGCGGCGAAGCGCAGGAACAGATCGTCACGCAACTCCACCCGCAAGTTCAGGTTCGGGAGCACGTTGGTATAGGAATTCTCCGCCACGATATCTTCCGGATCCTGATACCAGGGGCGGCTTTCCGTCTCGCCATCCTCTCCCACCACGATGGTTTCGGGGTAGCGGATCATGCCCGATGCCGCGCTGTCGGTCTGCACCACGCGAATACCGATATTGCCGTCTACCGGCAGCGCCCAGTCGTCGACACCGAAGCCGAGCAGGAAGTACGCCGCGTAGGTCTGCTCTTCCTGTTCGTTAATGCGGCTCGGATCGTCCATGGTTGCCGGCATGTAGTCGTCACAGCAGATATAGTTCTCACTGGCATCCGCATGCAGTTGATCGAAGCTCTCCGGATAGCCCTCAACCAGCGATATGTGAGGCGCATAGACAACCCCCGGGCTCGGTGCCTTGCCCCGGAAAAAGTTATCAAAGGTGTTGAGCGACATCTGGCTGGCGTCTTCCACCGGAGGCATCTGGTCGTCGGGCAGCTTCCACCAGGCCATCCACGGCTGGTAGATGGCCTGCCAGTGGTAGCCACTGTTGATGTTGGTGGCTTCCCGGTCCGTCAGCCGAACGCCGGTCTTGATGTAGCGCACAACGTCGGTGTCATTGAAGTTGTATTTCACGTCCGCACGCCAGGCGAACTGCTCGGCTTCGTTGTCCTCGATAAAGGGCATGGTGAAGCCCCAGTAGTAATTGCCCGGATCGGACAGGTACTCATCGTCGGCCTGAACCAGCGGTCGTTCACCGCGCAGATCAATATCGATGTACGGCAGGTTGATGCCCGTCGCGATGGTGGCATCCAGACCCTCCGTTGTTGCCTTGGTGTACTGGAGGTCGGTACTGAATTCCAGCTGGTCACCCGGCAACCACTTGTAACCGGCGGAAAAATCGCTGGTGACTGACTCGCGATTGGCCACGCGGATATCGGCCCCGAAGGGGATTCCCCCGGGCTGGGTCAGGCGACCCGACAGAAAGACATTATTGTCATCGACAACAAACTCTTTGCCATCGCCCGGCTGGATGGCATAGGCATCGTTCTGGACAAAGATGGCATCCTCATCCCACTGCATGTCATATTCGGAACGGAACGCCTGGAAATAGAATTCTGACGCATCGCTGGGCCGCCACTGAGTCGCCAGGTAGGACCCCAACCGCTCGCGATTGAAATCCATGGAGCGCCAGTCCGCCCCACGCGGTACCTGGATAGTAGTCCCCTCGTAACCCTGCAGGTCATCGCGGGGGAAAAACGGACGATTGAAAATGCCGTCGGTGCGGGTCGAAATTTCCGAAAAAGCGACATCCACCAACAGACCGAACTCACCGGCGGAGGTGTCCCAGCGGTTGCTGTAAAGAGCCGATACCGACGGGTCGGCCTCTTCGATAAAGTCACCGTAATTCACGCTGGCCGTCGCCGCCATTACCTGACCATCACTGTCAAAAGGCATACGAGTACGCAGGTTGACGGTGCCGCCCAGGCCACCTTCGATCATGTCCGCCGAAGGGTTTTTATAGACGTCCACCCCGGCCATAAGCTCAGCGGGCACATCTTCAAAGCTCAGGCTCCGCCCACCGTTTGCGGTAAAGCTGTCGCGTCCATTGAGCTCACTACGCACCTGGGTCAAACCGCGCACGGCGACGCCACTGCCTTCAGCTGAGAAGTGCTCCGGATCCCCGAGAGACATGAAGTGATCAATGGTCACACCCGGAATGCGCTGCAAGGTTTCGGTCACCGAGCGATCGGGCAGCTTGCCGATGTCATCCGCGACAATCGAGTCGACGATCTGTTCAGCACTCTGCTTGATCATCTGGGCCGACTGAATGCTGCTGCGCTGACCGGACACCACGATCTCTTCCAGTGCGGTCGGCTGCTCCGGCGCCGCCGGTGTGGCTTCCTGTGCAAAGCCGGCGCCATGCCAGCCAACCGCACCTGCGACCAGTAACTGTGAACTCCAGTGAATGGCGCGCGCCAGCCTGGTGCGCCGAAATGCCGAACGAGGTGCCAAGCCCTGAGTCTTGTTCATTATTGTCATCGCTTATTCTCCGCTTACCCGATAATGGATCTGCATTGTTTATTGTTGTTGCGCCAACACGCCTCCCTGCCCCTGTGATTGACCTGCGCCATAGCCGGACGCTGCTTTGGGTGTCACAGGAAGCGCACTGCCTTTATAACTCCATATTTTCATTAGCGCAACCATTTTTCTATATGATATACGACTATCCCGCCTCCTTTTTGGCCAGGCTTGCTTTATCATGGCGGTTGAGCACGCTGAAAAGTCGAATACGAACTGGAGCCGAACGTCATGAACCTCCCGCCGGATACCCCCGAGCAATCTGAGTTGATTGATGGACCAGACGCCTTTCGCCAGGCACTACTCCACTGCGCGAGCGAGACGCGCCGCACTTTCTCACTCTACTCACCCGACCTGGCCAGAGAGGTTTACGACCTGCCGGAGCTGGCCGAAGCGCTCTCCGAGATTGCCCGTCGACATCGCCAGGCGCAGGTACAGCTGCTGGTCCGGGACACCCGGGCGCTGGTTGAATACGGGCACGGCCTGGTTCGCCTGGCCCAGAGGCTGCCGAGCAAGGTGACCCTGCGCCGGCTGACCAACGACATTGAAACCCAGGCCATCGCATTTGCGCTGGGCGATCGGGAGCACCTGGTCTATCAGAATGATCCGGACAACTATCACGGCTTTTACGATCGGCAGGCGGGTGCGCGGGTGAAAACGCTGAGGGAGATTTTCGATCGGGCCTGGGAAACCGCTGAAGAGGATCCACGCCTGAGACAATTGGCGCTATAGCGGTAAAAAAGCGGTTTTTTGGGTTGCTGATCGTCGTTTTATCCTTTATATATAGTGCCAGCCGCACCCGATGCGGTTAATACGCTATATATTCAGGCTTTTTTATCGGCCTGACTCAATAAACACTTGACCATCAACAAGGATCATATTATGGCTGCTCGCAAAACTGCTGCCAAAAAGGCACCCGCAAAGAAAGCTCCCGCCAAGAAAGCTGCTGCCAAGCAGCCGGCCGCCAAAAAAGTAAAGGCGATCTCCGAGCGTTACAACAAAACCCAGATTCTGAATCAGATTGCGGACAATACCGAGCTGAGCAAGAAGCAGGTCCAGTCGGTACTGGACGAGCTGTCTGACATCATTGAAGGTCACGTCAAGAAGCGTGCCGTGGGCGAGTTCGTACTGCCCGGCCTGCTGAAGATCACCACCGTGAAGAAGCCCGCCACCAAGGCGCGCAAGGGCATCAACCCCTTCACCGGCGAAGAGACCGTGTTCAAAGCGAAACCGGCCTCCATCGCCGTCAAGGTACGCCCTCTGAAGAAGCTCAAGGAAATGGCTCTGTAAGCGCCATACCCGCTCAACAGGGCCCCTCTCGGGGCCCTGTTCTCAATACCAGTCGCCCGGCCCCGTTGTATCCACCGGATTGACGCTCAGATCCTCCAGTGACTCCAGCACGTCAAAGTCGTCCCCAACCAGGGCGGATCTGAGCTGATCCAGTCGATCCTGCAATTGAGCCTCAGAATAACTTGCGGCGGGCTTGACGCCCCAAATCGGCTGCGGCCAGGCTGGGTCCGTCTCAAAGCGGGCAATATGGTGCACATGCAACTGGGGGACAACATTGCCTAGCGCCGCCACATTCATTTTGTCGGCATCAAACACGCTGGTCATCACCTCGGCCAGACGACAGGACTCGCGCATCAGTTGCTGCTGATCCCGCTCACCCAAATGATGAATTTCAAACACATCCTCCCGCAGTGGCACCAGCAGACACCAGGGGTAGTTGGCATCTTTACTGAGCAGCAGCAGAGACAGCGGGAAGCGCCCTACCGGCACGGTATCCTCGGCCAGGCGTGAATGCAGTTGAAACATGACCCTCTCCTCATCGACTTCTTTGGGTGGTTCGGTACTCAGTGCGCATCGGGAGTCTGTACCCGAGCCGGTAAGCACCGTAGAATAAGCGTTTTCTCTGTTTACCAGTATAGCCACTAAGAAGCCAATCTATGCGAGCCAGTCGTTTTTTAATCGCCACACTGAAAGAAACGCCCTCCGACGCCGAGGTCATCAGCCACCAATTGATGCTGCGCGCGGGCATGATCCGCAAACTGGCCTCGGGGCTGTATACCTGGATGCCCCTCGGGCTGCGTGTACTGCGCAAGGTCGAGCGCATCATCCGAGAGGAAATGGACCGCTCCGGCGCCCAGGAAGTTCTGATGCCGGTGGTTCAGCCCGCCGAGCTCTGGGGAGAGTCCGGACGCTGGCAGCAGTACGGCCCCGAGCTGTTGCGCATCAATGACCGCCATCAGCGGGATTTCTGCCTCGGCCCCACCCACGAAGAGGTCATTACCGACCTGATTCGCGGTGAGATCAACAGCTACAAACAGCTGCCGGCCAATTTCTATCAGATTCAGACCAAATTCCGCGACGAAATCCGCCCCCGGTTCGGTGTCATGCGGGCCCGCGAGTTCACCATGAAGGATGCCTACTCGTTCCACTTGAGTCAGGAATCCCTGCAGGAAACCTACGAGGTCATGCACCGCACCTACTGCGCCATTTTTGACCGCATTGGCCTGGCCTATCGCCCCGTGTTGGCCGATACCGGCTCCATCGGCGGCGCTTTCTCGCACGAATTCCACGTACTGGCCGACAGCGGTGAAGATGACATCGCGTTCAGTAACGGCAGCGACTATGCCGCCAACATCGAAAAGGCCGAAGCCCTGGCGCCGAGCGATGCACGCCCCAGTGCCAGCGAGGCCATGACCGAGGTTGCCACTGCGGATCAGCACACCATCGAACAGGTCGCAGGCTTTCTGAAGGTCGCGCCGGAGCAGACCGTCAAGACCCTGATCGTACTGGGCGAAGCCCCGGAAGAGGGCCCCGCGCCCTTAGTGGCCCTGGTGCTGCGCGGCGATCACGAGCTCAACGACATCAAGGCCGAAAAAATCGACGGTATTGCCGCACCGCTGACCTTTGCCCCGGAGGAGCGCATTGAAGCAGAACTGGGCGCGGGAGTCGGCTCTCTCGGCCCGGTGGGCCTGAACATTCGCGTAATGGTGGACCGGGCGGCCGCCCAGCTGGCGGACTTCGTCTGTGGCGCCAACCGGGACGGCTACCACCTGACCGGCGTCAACTGGGAGCGCGATGCACCCCTGAACGACGTGGTGGATCTGCGCAATGTGGTGGCCGGTGACCCGAGCCCCGACGGCAAGGGCCAATTGGAGATCAAGCGCGGCATTGAGGTCGGCCACATCTTTCAGCTGGGCACCAAATACAGCGAGGCGATGAATGCGCGCGTGTTGGATGAAAACGGCAAAGAAAAACCCATGATCATGGGTTGCTACGGTATCGGGGTATCCCGTGTGGTCGCGGCAGCCATTGAGCAGAACCATGACCAGAATGGCATCATCTGGCCCCAGAGTATTGCGCCCTTCCAGCTCGCACTGGTGCCAATCAACCCGCACAAATCCCCGGCGGTGGCCGAACAGTGTGAGACGCTGTACCAGCAGCTCACCGAGCTGGGCGTTGAAGTCCTGTACATGGACGAAGACAAAGCGCGCCTCGGTGTCATGCTCGCCAATACCGACCTGATGGGTATTCCACACCGCTTAGTGGTGGGCGATCGCGGTCTGGAGAAAGGTACTCTGGAGTACAAAGGACGCCGGGACGAACAGGCTCAGGACGTTCCACTGGAACAGGTGGTCGAGTTTATCCGCGAGCGCCTGGCGGACTGACCTCGATGCGTGGGCCGGGCGTGAAGAAAACCGCGTTCAGTGTTCTGGTGGCACTGTGGATGGCGAGCGCCACCAGCTTCGCCTGGGCGCAATCGAACACCCTGGCCTATGCCGAACCGGCCATCGAAGTGGATGACCAGCTTCGGCAGAAGCTGCTCGATAACATTCGCGCGGCGGACAGTTTCGAGGATCGCTTTGATGCCGAGGCCTGGCTGATGCTGATGTCGGGACGCCTGGAGCGTTATGTGCGCGATCCGGATCGACGCCTGCGCTTGCTGCGCAAAATCCACAGCGCGGCCCGCCAGACCGACCTTCAGCCCGAGCTGGTATTAGCGGTCATTGAGGTGGAGAGCCACTTCAATCACTATGCGGTATCACCGGTGGGTGCTCAGGGGATCATGCAGGTCATGCCGTTCTGGAAGAACGAGATTGGCCGACCGGAAGACAACCTGATCAACCTGGAAACCAACCTGCGGTACGGCTGCACCATCCTCAAGCATTACCTGGAACGATCAGAGGGGCGCCTGGCGGAAGCCCTGGCACGCTATAACGGCAGTTATGGCAGCTACCGCTATGCTGCCAAAGTCATGGATGCCTGGGAGCGTTGGCGATAGCCTCTCGCGCCTGTTCGTGGGAAAACCCGCGGTATTGAAGGAATCGGGCCTGACGGGCTTTCTCTTTGGGGGTTTCCACCGGTGCGTCACCGAAGCGCTTTCGGCGCACTTCATTGGCGAGATCCCACCAGCGCTCATCCCCTTCATCGAGATAAAGGCTGATCAGAGAGTCTGAAACGCCTTTTTGCCGCAATTCTTGGGCAATACGCAGAGGCCCCTTGCCCTGCCGCTCCCGAGCGGTGACAAATGCCTCGGTGAAGCGCTCATCGCTCTGAAGCCCCTGCTCTTCCAGCCGAGCCAGCGCCTGATCCACCGTCTTAACCCGTTCACCCTCCGAACCAAAGCGCTTGAGTAATTTGGTCCGAAGCTCGTCACGAGCATGCTCGCGACGAGCCAACAGGTTCATGGCCGCCAGTCGCACTTCGCCCATCGTGGGCTCGCTCGATTCATCCCGCTCTGTCATAACGACTCAACGTACCGGTGGGAAATTCGACAGAACCTCGGTCACTGCGGCAGAGAGCCGCTGACGCTGTTCCTGAGGCGTCAGGCCATCATACAGACGCTGCTCGGCAACACCCCGCCACAGCGGTTTGTTGTCTTCAGCGCGAGCGATGTCGATGATCAGGGTTCCCTGGCGGTAGACCCGTGGACTGGGACCGTGGGAATAGGGGTAACGGTACCAGGGGCCATAACCGTAATAGCCAAAGCCATAGCGTTGATCGTAACTGCGTACATCCAGCCGGTCTTCCACCACGATGTGGTAACGGACCACGAAATCCGCCTCCCCATCTTCGCCCGCAGACTCATAGCGCGAGGCCAAATGGCTTTCAATTACCCGCTGCAGGTGACTCAGGGTGAACGGGGAGATCAGCAGGCTGTTGCCGTCTTCCTGCTCGGCCAGTTCAACCCGAAAACGGTTGAGCTCTCCAAACGAAAACTCAGGATCGTAATCGGTCACCACCGAGGGCGTACTGGTACAGCCAGCCAGAAGGCCCAGCACCAACAACAGTCCAACACCCAAACGAATCAGTCGCACAGCCGCTTTCCTCTTATTACTTGGCATTGCCTTGGCGGCGCAACAGGCTCCGCCCAAGGGATATCATGAGTATCACGTCAGTTGGACCACAGACAAGAGACCCGGGTTCAACCCGGGTCTCTTGTAGTTTGACAGGACGGCGAGGCTCAGGCCTCGCTTTCCTCTTCTTCCTTCTCTTCGGCCTTTACCGGGATGTTCAGCAGTTCGCCGCGTACCCGCTTCTCCATCTCCTGGGCAATGGTGGGGTTCTCATGAAGGAACTTCACCACGTTGTTTTTGCCCTGGCCAATCTTGTCGCCATTGTAGCTGTACCAGGCACCCGCCTTGTCCACGATGCCAAGCTTGACGCCGTAATCAATGACCTCACCGAAGCGGTTGATGCCCGTGCCGTACAGAATCTGGAACTCGGTTTGCTTGAACGGCGGTGCCACCTTGTTTTTCACCACCTTCACTCGGGTCTCGTTCCCGATGACCTCATCGCCCTCTTTCACCGAACCAATGCGGCGGATATCCAGGCGAACCGAGGAGTAGAACTTGAGCGCATTACCACCGGTGGTGGTTTCCGGGCTGCCGAACATCACACCGATCTTCATGCGGATCTGGTTAATGAAGATCACCAGGCAGTTGGCGTTCTTGATGTTGCCGGTAATTTTACGCAGCGCCTGGGACATCAGGCGGGCCTGCAGGCCCACGTGCTGATCACCCATCTCGCCTTCAATTTCCGCCCGGGGCGTCAGCGCCGCCACCGAGTCCACCACCAACACGTCAACCGCACCGGAGCGCACCAGCATATCGCTGACCTCCAGGGCCTGCTCACCGGTATCCGGCTGGGAGATGATCAGATCATCCACATTCACGCCCAGTTTTTCGGCGTAAATCGGGTCCAGCGCGTGCTCGGCGTCAATAAAGGCACAGGTACCGCCCTGGCGCTGGGCTTCGGCAATCACCTGCAGCGTCAAAGTGGTTTTACCGGACGATTCCGGCCCGTAAATCTCTACCACCCGCCCCTTGGGCAGGCCACCAATACCGAGGGCGGCATCCAGCCCCAGAGAGCCCGTGGAAATGGCGGGAATCGCCACCCGCTCACGATCGCCCATGCGCATGACCGTGCCCTTACCAAATTGACGTTCAATCTGGCCTAAGGCGGCCTGTAGCGCTTTCTCTTTATTCGCGTCCATCCGACACCTCGATCAATGCTGTGAAATTAGAACTTGAAATGGTTTCAATACAACTGCCGACAGCATACACGAAAAACCTGTATGCGCAAACAGTAACTCGATATTTATACAGTAGTCTTGCCGCCCGTAGTCAAAGCCAACAACTGCTGCAACGCAGCAGTCACGGTCTGCCCTCGCACGGCGGCCCGATCGCCTTCAAACCGATGCAGGTGAGCATCGCTGAGCAGCGTCTCGCCGCGCCGATACGCCCACCCCAACCAGACGGTACCCACCGGTTTTTCCTCTGAGCCACCTTCCGGCCCGGCAACGCCGCTCACCGCAATGGCCAGATCCGCGCCAGAAATCCGCGCCGCACCCTCCGCCATGGCGCGCACCACCGATTCACTGACCGCACCGTTCTGTATCAGCATCTGCTCGGGAACGCCCAACAGACGGACCTTGGCGTCATTGGAATAAGTCACCAGACCATAGCCAAACCAACCCGAACTGCCGGGAATGTCGGTGATCGCGGCGGCAATGCCACCACCGGTGCAGGATTCCGCCGCGGCCACTGTCCAGTGGTTTGCCGTCAGCGCCTGTCCCAGGCGGGTCGCGAGGGCCTGCTGTTCGGCGGCGGAAGTGGTCAGGGGTTCGGTCATGGGCTCAAGGTATGCCAGGCGCGAGACGAGTGCAAGCCCCGGATGAATTCCGTAGAATAGCGCAGCTTCCAATCACCCGATAACACCCAGGCAACGCCGTTTTATGAGCAAAACATCCGACGCCCCAAGCCAGCACACGCCGATGATGCAGCAGTACCTGCGAATCAAGGCCGAGCACCCGCAGGAGCTGGTGTTCTATCGCATGGGCGACTTCTACGAATTGTTCTACGACGACGCCAAGCGGGCTGCCGAACTGCTGGACGTGACCCTCACGGCCCGCGGCAAGTCCAACGGTGAGCCCATTCCCATGGCGGGCATTCCGTTTCACGCCGCCGACGGCTACCTGGCCAAGCTGGTGCGGGCCGGCGTGTCGGTGGCCATCTGCGAGCAGATCGGCGACCCGGCGACGTCCAAGGGGCCCGTGGAGCGCAAAGTGGTGCGCATCGTCACGCCGGGCACCGTCAGCGACGAAGCCCTGCTGGACTCCGGTCGGGACAACCTGCTGGTGGCCCTGCACCAGCAGGGCGACACCTATGGACTGGCGTCTCTGGATATCGCCAGCGGCCGTTTTTACGTGCTGGAGGTCGAGGGGCTGGACGCGGCCCTCGGTGAGCTGCAGCGACTGCGCCCCGCCGAGTTGCTGGTCAGCGACGACCTGACCACGCCCGAGCTGCTGGAGAACCGCAAGGGCGTGCGCCGCCGGGGCCCCTGGGAGTTCGAGCTGGACAGCGCCCGGCGCCTGCTGACCCAACAGTTCGGCACCCAGGATCTGGCAGGCTTTGGCTGCGACCATCTGGACGCCGCCATCGCCGCCGCCGGCTGTCTACTCAACTACGCCCGGGAAACCCAGCGCGCCGCCCTGCCCCACGTGCGCGGCCTGAGCCACGAAAACCGGGACCAGGCGGTGATCATGGATGCCGCTACCCGGCGCAATCTGGAACTGGACATAAACCTCGGGGGTACCGAAGAAAACACCCTGTACAGCGTCCTGAATCGCTGTGCTACCGCCATGGGCTCCCGTCTGCTGCGCCGCTGGCTGAACCGCCCGCTGCGCGACCTGCCGATTCTGCAATCCCGTCAGGACGCGGTGGCCGAGCTGCAACATCAGTACACCTTCGAGGTGATCCACCGGATTCTCAAACGCATCGGCGATATGGAGCGGATCCTCGGTCGCCTGGCCCTGCGTTCGGCCCGCCCGCGGGATCTCGCCCGGCTGCACGCCTCCCTGGCCTGCTACCCGGAGCTGCGCAGCGAGCTGGCCAAGCTCGGCGCGCCGCACCTGTCCGAGCTGGCACAACAGTTGGGAGAATTCCCCAAGGCCGTTGATCTGCTGGGACGCGCCCTGATTGAAAATCCACCGGTGGTCATTCGCGATGGCGGCGTGATCGCCGAGGGCTACGATGAAGAACTGGACGAGCTGCGCAATATCAGCAACAACGCCGGCCAGTACCTGGTGGACCTGGAAACCCGGGAGCGAGAGCGCACCGGCATCAGCACGCTGAAGGTGGGCTACAACCGGGTGCACGGCTACTTTATCGAGCTCAGCCGCGCCCAGGCCGAACAGGCCCCGGCGGACTATATCCGCCGCCAGACCCTGAAAAACGCCGAGCGTTTCATCACCCCGGAGCTGAAAGAATTCGAGGACAAGGCGCTGTCCGCCAAAAGTCGCGCTCTGGCCCGGGAAAAGCTGCTCTACGATCAGCTGATCGACATTCTCAACGACGACCTGATCCCCCTGCAGCAGTCCGCCGCCGCCGTGGCGGAGCTGGACCTGCTGACCAATCTGGCCGAACGCGCCGACAGCCTTGGCTGGAGCCGCCCCATCCTGAACGCCGACCCCGGTATCAACATTCAGGGCGGGCGACATCCGGTGGTCGAGCACGTCAGCGACGCACCCTTTGTGCCCAACGATCTGTGCTTTGGCGATCAGCGCCACATGCTGGTGGTCACTGGTCCGAACATGGGCGGTAAATCCACCTACATGCGCCAGGCGGCGCTGATCGCCGTGCTGGCCCATATCGGCAGCTTTGTGCCCGCAGCGGAAGCGAGAGTGGGCATGCTGGACCGGATCTTTACCCGGATCGGCTCCTCCGATGACTTGGCCGGTGGGCGCTCCACTTTTATGGTGGAAATGACCGAGACCGCCAACATTCTGCATAACGCCACGCCGCGCAGCCTGGTGCTGATGGACGAGATCGGCCGGGGCACCAGTACCTTTGACGGTCTGGCCCTGGCCTGGGCCTGCGCCCGCCATCTGGCGGAAAACGTCAAGGCGTACACCCTGTTCGCCACCCACTACT
>NZ_DFTP01000072.1:1399-13793 GCF_002381585.1 Marinimicrobium sp. UBA4209 | reverse complement strand
CGAGCTACCGGGCATCGTCAATGTCCACCTGGATGCCACCGAGCACCACGACAGCATTGTCTTTCTGCACAAGGTTCAGGAGGGGCCGGCGAGCAAGAGCTACGGCCTGCAGGTGGCCAAACTCGCGGGCATACCCGATGGCGTGCTGGCCCAGGCCAAGACCCAACTGGCGGAACTGGAGGGCGACGCCCAGCGCGGCAGCTCGACTCCCCAGCCACCCAAACCCGAACCAGCACCGGCGGCCGACACGCCCGTTCAGGGCGGCCTGTTCGACAGCGCGCCCCACCCGGTGGTGGAAGCGCTGGGCGAGGTTCAGCCGGATGATCTCAGCCCCCGTGAGGCGCTGGAGCAACTTTATGCCCTAAAGGCGCTTATGACTGGCAAAAGCTAAGAATACTGCTAGAATAAGCGCCCAAAATCCGAACCGTGTTAGCTGGAGTCCGCTATGACATTTGTTGTTGGGGAAAACTGCATTAAATGCAAACACACAGACTGCGTTGAAGTCTGCCCCGTTGACTGCTTTTATGAAGGCCCCAATTTCCTGGTGATTCACCCGGACGAGTGCATTGACTGCGCTCTGTGTGAGCCCGAGTGTCCGGTGGATGCCATCTTCTCGGAAGATGAACTGCCCGAAGGGCAGGAAGTGTTCCTGGAGCTGAACGCCGAATTGGCGGAAGTCTGGCCCAATATTACCGAGAAGAAAGACGCTCCGGCGGACGCCGAAGAGTGGGATGGTGTGGAAGGGAAACTGCAGTACCTCGAACGCTGAACCGTCTGCACCGACAAATCTGCAGCCACAAAAAAGCCGGGCCATCAAAGCCCGGCTTTTTTGTACCTCAGACAGAGGTACCGCATCAAACGCTGAACAGCGCCTCGCTATTGAGCCCCTGCTTTTCGATGATTTCCCGCAACCGCTTCAGAGCTTCCACCTGAATCTGGCGCACCCTTTCTCGGGTCAATCCGATTTCATGGCCCACCTCTTCCAGGGTGCACACCTCATGGCCACGCAACCCGAAACGCCGGGCCAGGACTTCACGCTGCTTTTCACTCAGGTCGTCCAGCCAACGATCCAGACTGTCATTTAGATCGCCATCCTGCATCAGAAAAGCGGGGTCGGAGTTGTTGATGTCCGGGATGGTGTCCACCACGGTCCGATCGGAGGCATTGCCCACCGGGCTGTCCACCGACGTGACCCGCTCATTCAGCCCCAACATACGCTCCACGTCGGCCACCGGCTTGTGCAACAGCGTGGCGATTTCATCCGAGGAGGGTTCGTGGTCCAGCTTCTGGGTCAGCTCCCGAGCCGCCCGCAGGTAGATATTGAGCTCTTTCACCACATGAATGGGCAGACGGATGGTGCGGGTCTGGTTCATGATCGCCCGCTCGATGGTCTGACGGATCCACCAGGTCGCGTAGGTGGAGAAGCGGAAACCCCGCTCCGGGTCAAACTTCTCGACCGCGCGGATCAACCCCAGGTTGCCCTCTTCAATCAGATCCAACAGGGCCAGACCCCGATTGACGTAGCGGCGTGAAATTTTCACCACCAGACGCAGATTGCTTTCGATCATCCGCTTCCGGGACGCCTCATCTCCACGCAGTGCGCGGCGGGCAAAATAGACCTCTTCCTCGGCGGTCAGCAAGGGCGAGAAGCCAATTTCGTTCAGGTAAAGTTGTGTCGCATCGAGACTTTTGGAGAAGTGATCGTCGGAGTGCCGATCAGCGGTGGCGCGCCCTCGTCGGGCGGAGGTGGGTGCTGCGGTGGTCGGTTCCTCTTCAACCACAACATCATCATTAAAATCAATTTCGTGAACCGCCGCGGCTGACTCACGATCCGCTTTTGTATCCCGTTCTTGCAGTGCCATAGATCACCCCTCGCTCTACATACGGCTCCTGGTGCCGCCCCTATGGCATCCAACAGCCTTAACCCAAGTTATCGTTATACTGCGACACTATTGTTAACGTTTAGCGTTAACGTTTGGGTAGATACCCAATTGGGTCAACGGGTTTCCCATCACGCCGAATTTCAAAGTGCAGACGCACACTGTCGGTGCCACTGGAACCCATTTCGGCAATCACCTCTCCTGCTTTTACCGCGTCACCTTCGGCTACCTTCAGGCGACGGTTGTGGGCATAAGCGCTGAGGTACGTGTCATTGTGTTTGATGATCACGAGATTGCCATACCCACGCAGCCCGCTGCCCGCATAAACCACTTGCCCTGCAGCAGCTGCTTGTACAGAGTCTCCCAATTTACCGCTGATATCAATACCCTGATTGAGCCCCGTAGAGGCGCCGAAGGCGGCAATCACCCGCCCCTTCACGGGCCACCGCCAATCGGGGTTGCCCGCAACCAGGGCCGGGGCGGCAGACGCCTTTGGGCGAGATGTTTTATTTTCTTGACGGTCAGCAGGCGCTTTCGGGGTCGGCTTACTGGCGACTTTCGGGGGCGTCGCCCGTGGAGAGGGCCTGGAAGGCGCGGCCATATTATGCACATCGAGGCGCAGTGTCTGGCCGGGGTAAATGGTGAAAGGTGGGCCGATACCGTTGTGTTGCGCCAGCTTGCGGTGATCCACGTCGTAGCGCCAGGCAATGGAATAGAGCGTTTCTCCGGCGCTCACCCAGTGCTTCTGAATCTCCCGACCCGGCGGCTGGCCCCGCTCCACCACATCCGCCCGCTGGGTAGCGCAGCCTCCCAGAACCACCAAACTGATCAATATATAAACCAGTGGGCCGTATTTCCTCCAGCGGTGGGTTGACCAGTCCTGCATAAACACACTCACGTTAAGGGCTGATGCGAAGGCCCCGTTTATTTGGATTCGCAATTAACGCCGGGCCCTTATTAGAAAATACTCTAAAATACGGGTTGCCACTGTGAATTATTAATGAGTCGACCGTTTCGCCCAAAATTCCAGGGCGAGCACCAGCAACAACCCCAACGCCATGAGAACCAGAACCATTGCTGTCTGTGGGTCAGACCCGACAATATTCTCATAGTGCCACGGCACCAGGTTTTCCTGAACCAACGGTACCTGCTCACCGTGACGATTGGTATAGGTCTCCAGAGTATGCTTCCAGGGCCAGATAATGTTCAACGAGCCCACCAGAAAGCCGGTCAGCACCGCCAGCGTCCGGTCATGATAATGTCGCAACAGCCAGCCCAGAAAGTGGGAAAACAGTAACAGGCCGGTCACACAGCCCGCGAGAAAGCACGCCAGTATCCACCAATTCAGATCCACCACCGCCTGAATAAACACCGGGTACATCCCCATCAGCAGCAACAGGAAACTGCCGGAAACGCCGGGAAGGATCATGGCGCATATTGCGATGCAGCCAGCGAGGTACACCATCCACCACTCGGCGGGCAGCTGAACCGGCTTGCCTACCGAGATTGCCAGCGCCACCAGGGTGCCAAGGCCCAGTCCCAACCAGATGACCGGAGAGCGAAGCGGCAGCTGTCGCCCGATATAAACGACCGACGCCACCACAAGTCCGAAAAAGAACCCCCAGACCAGCAGGGGATGAAATTCCAGCAGATAGTGCACCAGATTCGCCAGGGAAAAGATGCTGAGCAGTACGCCGCCAAAGACCGTCAGCAGAAAGCCGCCATTGACGTGGCGCCAAAAGGCGGCCGTGCCCTGCCGCCGCCAGATGCCCAGCGCTGCGGGTGTCCAACGCCGCAGAGAATCGATCAATTCTTCATAGATTCCGGAGATAAACGCAATGGTCCCACCGGATACACCGGGAACCACATCAGCCGCCCCCATCGCCATCCCTTTCAGGCATAGAATCAGTCGGGCTTGCAGGGTCATGGGAGTCCTTGTCATTGGGCAGCAAAATCAGACATGAAACGTCAGCGGCTGGTGCCGGAGAGCAGCGGAACGAACTTGACCGGTTCGAGCACCTGGGTCACAAAGTTCTCGCTGTCACCATCGCGAATGATCAGGTTGAGGGATTGGGTCTGATCGCCCACCGGGATAACCAGCACGCCGTTTGGCGCCAATTGATTCAGCAACCCCTGGGGAACAAAGCGCGGTGCGGCGGTGCTCAGGATACCGTCAAACGGCCCCGCCTCCGGCCAACCGAAACCGCCATCGGCGTGCTTGAGGTGAACGTTGCGCAACCCCAACTCCCGCAGCCGCTCACGGGCCTTATCCTGCAGAGGCTTGATCCGCTCGACGCTGTACACTTCGTCCACCAACTGCGCCAGAATGCTGGTCTGGTAGCCTGAACCAGTGCCCACTTCCAGCACTTTGTGCAGTCGTTTGCCGGCGGCACCGAGCAGAATTTCCGTCATTCGAGCGACGATATAGGGCTGGGAGAGTGTCTGGCCATAGCCGATGGGCAGCGCGGTGTCCTCGTAGGCGCGATGGGACAACGCTTCATCCAGAAACCAGTGCCGGGGCGTGTTGCGCAGAGTGTCCAGCACCTGCAGATTGGTGACGCCCTTGTCGGCCAGCCTTTGCACCAGACGCTCCCGCGTGCGCTGGGAGGTCATTCCCACACCTTCCAAATTAAGACTCGTCACTGCGTATTTCCCCGGAATTCTAGCCGTCAATATTGTTCTGATGAAAAGCGATCACTATAGCACAGTGGCGCCCCGAGCTGCTTCCATCTGGGTCGTATCGAGCTGGGCCACCTCCGCCAGCAATGCGGTGGCAAAGGTCCCCGGCGGCAGGGCAAAAGACAGCACCATGTCGCCCTGCTCCCAGTGCCATGCCAGACCCTGAGGGTTTAGTGCCAGGGCGCGTCGCTCCTGGTTCAGGCCAACATGTTCCAGGCCGTCGCACCAGCCTTTCCAGGGTGCCAACACCCGGGATTCCAACTGAGCGGTCTGGGCGTCACTCATCAGTCGACCACGGCCCCAGAGCGGGCCGGAAGGTTCATCCTGCGGTTCGCCCGCAAGGCACTCAAGCCAGGTACCCTCACGCACACGTTCCGCCAGTACCTGATTGAACAGCCAGGAGCGGGCGGCGGACATCACCATGCCCCGCTGTTGGCGGTTCTTGATACGCTCACCCTCCACCAGCCAGCGCTGCGCCTGATGCAAGTTGCCCGCGTCTCGGCCAAAGCGCTGCTCACCAAAGTAGTTGGGCGCCCCCTGCTCCGCCACCCGGACCAGCGTCTGTTCAAGCCGTTCCAGGGCGCCATCTTCCAGGGCCTGCACCGCCCGCAGTCGAATGACGAAGTGGTTGGCCTGGTGCTGGCCCCGGCGCAGCTTGCGCGAATGACGGGAGCAGCTGAGCACGGTGGGGCCGGTCTGTTCCAATGCAGTCCAGTCTGGCTCCACGGCTTTGGGTTGATAGATACTGAACCACTGTGTGGCCACCGCGTGGCGATCCTTGAGGCCACAGAAGCCCACATCCCGACTGGTGACACCGGCACAGCGCGCCAATTGCCCAGCCACCCAGGCGGTATTGTCACCGCGTTTGCGAACCTGAACCAGCCAGTGTTCGCCCTCGCCCTCAGGCTCAAACCCGAGGATTTCGTCCACCTGAAAATCTTCCGGTGTCACCCGAAATCCGGCGGACACTCGGGGGCCGCCCCAGGCGGTGGGCATTCGGATGTCAAACTCGAGGGTCATGGCATCTCCCGGCCAAAGTGTTGCAAAAATCGTCGCTCAAGCCACCAGTCACCCGGGCCCTGCCAGAATCCGACGTGGCCACCAGTGCGGGGCGCTTCAAAAATCAGATGGTCATGGGCCTCGGCTTCCTCGGTCGGGAAACAGCGATCGTTGAAGAAGGGGTCGTTGCGCGCGGTAACCAGCAGGGTGGGAACGCGGATATCCCGCAGAAAAAATCGGCTGCTGCAGCGGGCGTAATAGTCGGCCGCATCGCGAAAGCCATTGAGGGGCGCCGTGTAGTGCTCGTCCAGAGCCCAGAGGGTTTTCATCTGCTTCAGTCGCTGCAGATCGAAATGCCCGGGAAATTGGGCGGCCTTGGCTTTGAGCCGACGTTTCATCGAACGGACAAAGTGTTTGTGGTACAGCCAGTTGGCCGGACGCTCCAGAGTCAACACGCACGCGAGCAGGTCCAGCGGCACCGAGGCCGTAGCCGCCGCCTCCACACCGCGCTCGCGCGCCGCCTCGCCCTGCTCACCCAGCCACTTCAGGGTGACGTTGCCCCCGAGCGAGAAGCCTCCCAGATGCAGGCGGGGAAAGCCCGCACCCGTGGCCCAGCTGATCACCGCGTCCAGATCATCACTACAGCCCGAGTGGTAGATACGCGGGGTACGATTGAGCTGGTCACCGCAACTGCGCAGATTCCAGGCGAGTACCGACCAGCCCTTGGCCAGCGCCGCCCGGGTAGTCCCGAGGATATAACCACTACGGGCACTGCCCTCCAGGCCGTGAGAGAGAATCAGCAGCGGAGCATCCGGTTCAGGGCTGCGATACAACTCGGCGTGCAACCGGTCGCCATCGGGTAAGTCGATGTCTACCGGCTCACCGGTCAGTGTCAGACGACGAATATAGCGGGGCACCAGTGTCTGGAGATGTCCGCCGGGCAGCCATGTTGGTGCCCGGTAATCCGCGTCATTTACCGGCATACGGAAAGCGTCCTCAGGGTTGTTGCGGCTCGAGCAGCACCACCGCCTGAGCGGCGATGCCCTCTTCCCGGCCGGTAAAACCCAGCCGCTCGGTGGTGGTGGCCTTGATGTTGAGCTGTCCCGTGGTGCAGCTTAGATCATCCGCGATCCGCTCAATCATGGCGGGGACTTGACGGGCCATTTTCGGAGCCTGGGCAATCACCGTCATATCCGCATTGACCAACCGCCACCCCTGCGCCCGGACCTTGGCGTAAACCATGCGCAACAGCGCCCGACTATCGGCGTTTTTGAAGCCCGGATCGGTGTCCGGAAAATGCCGACCGATGTCTCCCAGGGCGGCAGCGCCCAATAGCGCATCGCATAGGGCATGCAGCAGCACGTCGCCGTCCGAGTGGGCGACCAGCCCCCGGTCGTGCGCAATGGCCACACCACCGATCACTACTTTATCGCCCGGCCCGAAGGCGTGCACATCGAAGCCCTGTCCCACTCGCATCAGTGTTGCTCCTGTCGCTGTAAAATCGCCTCGGCCAGAGCCAGATCCTCCGGCCGGGTCACTTTGATATTGTCGGTGCGCCCTTCAACCATCAGCGGCTGATAGCCTGCCAGCTCCATCGCCGATGCCTCATCGGTCACCACCTCACCTTGCCCCAAGGCCCGAGCCAGGCACTGATGCAGCAACTGGTAGCGGAACAGCTGTGGCGTCTGCGCCTGCCAGAGTCCTCGCCGGTCGCAGGTATCGAGAATCACGTTGCGGGGACCGACACGCTTGAGGGTATCCCCCACCGGAACGCCGAGAATGCCACCCACGGGATGATTGGCGGTGTGTCGCCGCAGGCTGGCAATGGCACTGGGCGTGATACAGGGACGGGCGGCGTCGTGCACCAGAATCCAGTCCTCCGCCTCAGCTTGCAGGGTCAGGTAGTTCAGGGCATTGAGCACAGAGCGGCTGCGTTCACTGCCGCCATCGACAACCGCAATCCGGACATTGCCGGCCAGCGGCAACTGCTCCCAGTAGGGGTCAGTCGGGCTCAGAGCCAACACCACTCCGGCCAGGTCGGGAATGGCCAGTAGACGTTCCAGCGTATGTTCCAGAAGGGTTTTGCCTCGCAGCCGCAGATACTGCTTGGGCAGATCTGAACGCATGCGGGTGCCAATACCCGCTGCGGGAACAATGGCCCAGCAAGGGTTCGAGGCATCGGAACGGAGGTGATTGCCCATATACGTTTCCGAAGACGTCTGAGGTCGGTTTATTCTTGGGGATCGACGACCATGAAGAAGGTCTCGCCGTCGCGGATCATGCCCAAATCCTCTCGGGCCCGCTCTTCGATGCTGTCCAGCCCTTCCTTGAGTTCATCCACTTCCACGGCCAGCCGACGGTTGCGCGCTTTGAGCCGCTCGTTGGCCAGCTCCTGCGCCCGAATGTCGCGGTCCAGTCGCGTCACGTCTGCCCAACTTCCTTCTGCAATCCACAAGCGGTATTGCAGGGCGGTGAATAGCACTATCAGGATGGCCAACAGAATTTTCATTGTTACCAACTCCTGGTTAGTGGATCGTGGGGTAGATGCTCTCGGGTAAGCGGTGGATGACGCGCTTTGCGCTTATCCACCCTACATCGCTGCGGTTACGGCGGATCGTTTGGGTTACGGCGGATGCGGCCTTTGGCCTTATCCGCCCTACGCAAACCACGGTGCCATCCGTAGGGCGGATAAGCGAAGCGCATCCGCCGTAACCTTACCTTCTTACGCCTTGAATTCCGCACGGCCCTTGTACGGCGCCGAGCCATTCAGCTCCGCTTCGATGCGCAGCAGGCGGTTGTACTTGGACACACGGTCGGAACGACACAGAGAGCCGGTCTTGATCTGACCCGCTGCGGTCGCCACGGCCAGATCGGCAATGGTGGTGTCTTCGGTTTCACCGGAACGGTGGGAGATCACCGCGGTGTAACCGGCGTCCTGGGCCATCTTGATCGCGTCCAGGGTTTCGGACAGCGAGCCGATCTGGTTGAACTTGATCAGGATGGAGTTACCGATCTTCTTGTCGATACCTTCTTTCAGAATCTTGGTGTTGGTCACGAACAGATCGTCGCCCACCAACTGGATCTTGTTCCCCAGCTTCTGGGTCAGGTACGCCCAGCCGTCCCAATCGCTCTCATCCAGACCGTCTTCGATGGAGATGATCGGGTACTTGGCCGACAGATCCGCCAGGTAGTCAGAGAACTCTTCGGCGTTGAACACCTTGCCTTCACCAGACAGGTCGTACTTGCCCTCTTTATAGAACTCGGATGCGGCGCAGTCCAGTGCCAGGGTCACATCTTCACCCAGTTTGTAGCCGGCATTGGCCACGGCCTGACCGATGACCTGCAGAGCTTCTTCGTTGGACGGCAGGTTGGGAGCGAAACCACCTTCGTCACCGACTGCGGTGCTCAGGCCTTTTTCGTTCAGCACTTTTTTCAGGGCGTGGAAAATTTCCGCACCGGTACGCAGCGCTTCGGAGAAGGTCTTGGCGGAGACCGGCTGAATCATGAATTCCTGAATGTCGACGTTGTTGTCGGCGTGCTCACCGCCGTTCAGGATGTTCATCATGGGAACCGGCATGGAGTACTTACCGGCGGTGCCGTTGACTTCAGCAATGTGCTGGTACAGGGGGATGCCCTTGTCGATGGCAGCGGCTTTGGCAGCGGCCAGGGACACGGCCAGGATGGCGTTGGCGCCAAACTTGGACTTGTTCTCGGTGCCGTCGGCATCGATCATGATTTTGTCCAGCGCGCGCTGATCGGCGGCGTCTTTACCCACCAACAGACCTTTGATGGTGTCGTTGATGTGGCCCACGGCCTTCAGTACGCCCTTGCCCAGGTAGCGGGACTTGTCGCCGTCGCGCAGTTCCAGTGCTTCGCGCGAACCGGTAGAGGCGCCAGAGGGGGCGCAGGCGGAGCCTACGGCACCGCTTTCCAGAATGACTTCAGCGCTGACGGTCGGGTTACCGCGACTGTCCAGAACTTCGAAAGCTTTGATGTCGACAATTTTACTCATGCGTAGATTGCTCCGTTTGCCAATAAATAATGAAAAAGGGTTCGTTACTGCGTTCGTTACTGAATATCCAGTGGCGGCAACTGCTTCACCACATCGTCAATGGCTTTGATCTGGGCCAGGAACGGCTCCAGCTTGTCCAGCGGCAGCGCGCTGGGCCCATCACACTTGGCATTGTCCGGGTCCGGGTGGGCTTCCAGGAACAGCCCCGCCAGCCCCACAGCCATACCGGCACGGGCCAGTTCGGCGACCTGATGACGGCGCCCGCCGGAGGCTTCGCCCAGCGGGTCACGACACTGCAGCGCGTGGGTAGCGTCAAAAATAATCGGCGCCCCGCCGCTGACTTCCCGCATGGTGCGAAAGCCAAGCATATCCACCACCAGATTGTCGTAACCGAAATTGCTGCCGCGCTCGCACAGAATGATCTGGTCGTTGCCGCACTCGCGGAATTTTTCCACGATGTTTTTCAGCTGGCCCGGACTCAGAAACTGGGGCTTCTTGATGTTGATGACCGCTCCAGTCTTTGCCATGGCCTGCACCAGGTCGGTTTGGCGTGCCAGAAAGGCGGGCAACTGAATCACATCACAGACCTCCGCCACCGGCTGACACTGATACTGCTCGTGCACATCGGTAATGACCGGCACACCGAAGGTGTCTTTGATTTCCTGAAAAATCTTCAGGCCTTCTTCCATGCCCGGGCCGCGAAAGGAATGGATGGAGGAGCGGTTGGCCTTGTCAAACGAGGCCTTGAACACATAGGGAATGCCCAGCTTTTCGGTCACCTTGACGTAGGCTTCGGCCACCTGCATTGCCATGTCCCGGGATTCGAGGACATTCATGCCACCGAACAGGGTAAAGGGACGTTGGTTGCCCACCGTCAGCTTGGCAATGGCAATATCTCGATCAGTCACAGCATTCTCACTCTATCGTTGGCGAGCCCCGCAGGGCCCGCGAGGCGGATCAGGA
Source organism: Marinimicrobium sp. UBA4209 (assembly GCF_002381585.1). NCBI lineage: Bacteria > Pseudomonadati > Pseudomonadota > Gammaproteobacteria > Cellvibrionales > Cellvibrionaceae > Marinimicrobium > Marinimicrobium sp. UBA4209. The sequence goes on along the minus strand of NZ_DFTP01000072.1, from coordinate 3,260 downwards.
GGATTGGTTGGTCAGCGCGGCGCGGACAAAGCTGGTAAACAGCGGGTGGCCGTCGCGTGGGGTGGAGGTGAATTCCGGGTGGAACTGGCAGGCGACAAACCAGGGATGATCCGGCAGCTCCACCGCTTCCACCAGGGTATCGTCCGCCGACCATCCGCCGATGCGCAGGCCGGCTTTCTGCAGCTGGTCCACGTAATTGTTGTTCACTTCATAGCGATGCCGATGGCGCTCGACAATCACATCCTTACCGTAAATATCCCGGGTCTTGGAGCCGGCCACCAGACGACTCTCCTGACCACCGAGACGCATGGTGCCGCCCAGGTCGGAGGTTTCGTCGCGCTGCTCGCGGCGTCCACTGTTATCCACCCACTCGGTAATCAGGCCGATCACCGGGTCCGGGGTATGCTTATCAAATTCGGTGCTGTTGGCGTTTTTCAGGCCCAGCACGTTGCGGGCAAACTCGATCACCACCGATTGCATACCCAGGCAGATCCCCAGGTACGGCACCTTGTTCTCGCGGGCATAGCGCACCGCCATCAGCTTGCCTTCGACCCCGCGGTTACCAAAACCGCCGGGCACCAGGATCGCATCCGCTTCGCGCAGCAGGCTGTCGCCCTGCTCTTCCAGTTGTTCGGCGTCCACGTATTGCATGTTCACTTTGGTACGAGTGTGAATGCCAGCGTGAATCATCGCCTCGATCAGGGATTTGTAGGCATCCAGCAGCTCCATGTACTTGCCGACCATGGCGATGGTGACTTCGTTCTCGGGGTGCAGCTTGCCATCCACCACGCGGTCCCACTCGCTCAGGTCCGCCGGACCGCAGTCGAGCTCGAACTGCTCGACGATAATGTCGTCCAGGCCGAATTCGTGCAGCATGCGCGGGATGGCGTAAATGGTGCCGGCATCCGGCAGCGGGACCACCGCGCGCTCATCCACGTTGGTGAACAGGGCAATTTTGCGGCGGGAGTCTTCATCGACTTCCCGCTCGGAGCGACACAGCAGAATATTGGGCTGCAAACCGATTGAGCGCAGCTCTTTCACCGAGTGCTGGGTCGGTTTGGTCTTGGTTTCACCGGCGGTGGCAATATAGGGCACCAGAGTCAGGTGCATCAGAATGGAATTCTTGGGGCCCAGCTCAACTTTGAGCTGACGCACGGCTTCGAGGAACGGCTGGGACTCGATATCACCCACGGTACCGCCGATTTCCACCAGCGCCACATCGGCATCGCGGCCGCCTTCGATAATCCGACGCTTGATTTCGTCGGTAATGTGGGGAATCACCTGAACGGTGCCGCCCAGGTAGTCACCGCGGCGCTCTTTGCGCAGCACGGTTTCGTAAACGCGACCAGTGGTGAAGTTGTTGCGACGGGTCATTTTGGTGCGAATGAATCGCTCGTAATGCCCGAGGTCCAGATCCGTCTCGGCCCCGTCTTCGGTGACAAACACCTCGCCGTGCTGAAAAGGGCTCATGGTGCCCGGATCCACATTGATGTAGGGATCCAGCTTCATGATGGTGACGTTCACGCCCCGAGACTCAAGAATTGCCGCCAGAGAAGCCGAGGCAATACCCTTGCCCAAAGACGAAACCACACCACCGGTAACGAAAATATATCGCGTCATGTAAAACCTTGTTCAGTACGATCGAGGGACAGACAAATACCGGACGCCAACGCTGTGCTTGTCGTTGGGGTATTTCTCTTCAGGACGGGGCGCCAGAGTACCAGAAAGGCGGGATAGCCTCAATCAAAAGTTGTACCACCTCAGGCGGTAGCCCGGCTGGCCCGGGGCCGCCGAGAAGCCCTTGCAGACCCACAGATCCCCGGCGGCCACCAGGGTCTCGCCGCTGTAAATCAGCGGCAGC
>NZ_DFTP01000072.1:0-1308 GCF_002381585.1 Marinimicrobium sp. UBA4209 | reverse complement strand
CCGCCACCAGGGGGCCAGGGCGTACTCCTGCAGCAGCTTCTTCAGGGTCTGTGAGTGGGCCCGCCCCTCGGGCTGACAGCGTTCACCCCCCTGACGCCACCGAATGGACAGCTCCGGCAGCCCCGCCGCCAGACGGGGACCATTACCGCCGAAATCCTCCCTTTCAAAGACCAAAACAGCGCCCCCCGGCAACACCACCCGCCCCGATCCGCTCAAATCCACGGGGATAGGCTGCGAAGGCAGAGGGGCCTCAAGCGAGGTGCCATTCAGCAGGTACAGGCCCTGACGAAACCGCCGCAACGCCCAGCCCTCCCAGGCCACACACGCCCCGGCGTCCTCCCGCCCGTCGATCAACTGGCGATCGACCTCCGCCAACCGATCACGATTCAACCCGGGCACCCCACGCTCCCTGAACCAGACCCGCAGCACCTGATGGCGCCGCGCCGTAGACAGGCCCTGTAACCCCGGAAGACTGAGCACCCACCCCGCAGCAGCGTGCGGATCGGCAGACTCAAGGGTCAGACGCGCCAGATCCTCCCGCGCGTAGTCTTCCAGCAGCGCCTCGGACTCGGCACACAGCACCGCACTCTGCCCCCAACTCTCCACCAGATGCGGCCAACGCTCCCGCAACGTGGGCATGACCCGGTGGCGAAGGAAGTTGCGATCAAATTGCAGGTCGTCGTTGCTCTCATCCTCGATCCAGGATAAGCGGTGGCTGCGAGCATAATCTTCAAGCTCGCGCCGGCTAACGCCCAGCAGCGGACGCCAGAGCTCCCCGGCACCCAACGGCCGCCGCGCCGCCATCCCCGCCAACCCCCGAACCCCGGATCCGCGCCCGAGGCGCATCAGCAGGGTTTCCACCTGATCGTCCCCGTGGTGGGCGGTGAGCAGTATTTCATCGGGCTGGAGCTGTTGAATGAACGCCTGATAACGCGCTTCACGCGCAGCGTCTTCCAGTCCCTTGCCGTCTTTCTGAACATCGACGGTCACGACGTCCAAAGGCACGCCGAGCTGTTTACACAATGTTTCGCAGTGACGCTGCCATTGGTCGGCATTAGGAGACAAGCCATGATGAACATGCACCGCCCGCACCCCCGAACACCGACGCGCCACCGCATGCAGCAACACGGTGGAATCCAACCCACCACTAAGCGCAACGCAGTAGCGACGATCTTCTGGAAGTGTTTGGATGGACTGTTTTAAGGGCATCTCAGTTACTGTGAAAGTATTGTCTTTACATTGAGTCCGGCGGGCAGGCGGTATCCCGGTTCGAGCCCCGCCGTGAACCCATCCATGGGGGCTTCTCGT
>NZ_DFTP01000012.1:34719-37091 GCF_002381585.1 Marinimicrobium sp. UBA4209 | reverse complement strand
CCGGCGTCAGGCTGCGGAAATAGGGCACGAACTTCGGGTGGCCGCGCACCACATTGCGGTAGGCCTCCAGGCTGCTTTGAGCCATGCGCTCGATCAGGTCCCGCCACTCCTGGGACGGCCCCTTGTGCGGCATCAGGGTTGCCCGAAGAGTGGCCGACACATAGGTGGAGAAACTGCTGAACGCCACGCGGGACTGGCCGAACTTGTAGCGGATCATTTCGCCCTGTTCGGTCACCCGGATCTGCCCTTTCACCGAGCCCGGTGGCTGGGAGGCCATGGCCTTCTCCACCGGGCCGCCACCGCGACCGACGGTGCCGCCGCGGCCGTGGAACAGAACCAGCTTGACGTTCTGTTGTTCGGCAATGTTTACCAGCTTTTCCTGCGCCTTGTACTGAGCCCAGGTCGCGGCGAACTTGCCAGCGTCCTTGGCGGAGTCGGAGTAGCCGATCATCACGGTCTGGCGGGCGCCGGTGTATTCCTGGTACCAGGGAATCTGCCACAGCCGACCCATCACCTCCGGCGCCCGATCCAGGTCGTCCAGGGTTTCAAACAGAGGCACGATGGGCATATTCCAGGTCATGCCGCATTCGCGCAGCAGCAACGCCACCACCATCACGTCCGACGGTTGCTGGGCCATGGAAATCACGTAGTGGGACAGGGTCTCCCGGGGTTCCTGAGCGATCACCTTGCAGGTGGCCAGCACCTCTTCGGTTTCCTCGCTCATGGGCCAGTGCGCCGGCAACAGTGGGCGCTTGTTGTTGAGCTGCTCGAGCAGAAATTCCTGCCGCTGCTCTTCGCTCCACTCCAGATAGCTGCCCAGCTCCAGATACTGGGTCAGCTCGTCCATCGCCTTCACGTGGCGCTCGCCATCCTGCCGGATATCCAGCGGCACCAGGTTAATACCGAAGCTCTGCACCCGGCGGATGTTGTCCAGTACCGGGCCGTTGGCGATGTGCGGGAAGCCCACTTCGCGCAGCGACTCGAAGCACATAAGCAGGGGCTCGAGCAGGTCTTTGCGCTCGGTGATCACCGCATCGTTCCACTCGGGAGAGCGGCCCTCAAGACGCGCTTCGGTCCATTCCAGAGTAGCCTGCAGGCGCTTGCGCAGCTCGCCGAGCAAATCCCGGTAGGGGGTGGCGCTGCCGGGGAAGCGGGCGCTCAACTCGGCACCGGCCTCATGCATGCTCAAATCGTTGCTCAGGCTCTGAATGTCTTTGAGGTACAGGTCCGCCGCCATCCAGCGGCCGAGCAACAGCACTTCGCGGGTCACGCTGTGGGTCACATTAGGGTTGCCGTCCCGGTCGCCGCCCATCCAGGAGTAAAAGCTGAACGGTTGCAGGTCGACCGGCAGGCAGTGGTCGAGATGACGGCAGCAGAGCCGGTCCAGGTGACGAATGAAGTCCGGCACCGCCTGCCACAGGCTGTTCTCGATAACCGCAAAGCCCCACTTGGCCTCATCCACCGCCGTGGGCCGCTCGGAGCGGATTTCATCGGTGCTCCAGATCTCTTCCACCAGCCGGTGCAGCCGGCCGCGGTGTTTGTCCTGTTCGTAGGTCAGCAGGTTGCCGCGCTGGCGGTCGCTCAGGGTGTGAACAATCTGGTCGTATTTGCGGATCAGGGTGCGCCGGGTCACTTCCGTGGGGTGCGCGGTGAGCACCAACTGGATATTCAGGTCGCCGATGACCTCGCTCAGACGCTCCTGCCCGTAGGTGTCTTTCAGCTCGAGCAGCAGACTCTTCAGGCCGTCGTCGGGCTCCGCTTCGGCACTGGCGGAATACTCCTGATCGGCGATGTTGGCCAGATTCAGAAACTGATTGAAGGCGCGCACAATCGGCAGAATATCCCGGTCGTTCAGCTCGCCCAGCCGCTCCACCAGAGGCGTAGAATCCTCTTCTTCGGATTGTTGGATGGCTTTGCCCAGTTGGCGGATGTCTTCGATTTTCTGGAACAGGTCGTCGCCTTCGTGGTCGCGAACTGTATCTCCCAGTAATTCGCCCAACAGCCGAACATTTTCCCGTAAAGTCTCGGGCAGGGTTTCCATAAAGCTACCTCCAAATGGTCAGTTAGCGGGCCATTCTAACGTAATCTTGCGAAGTTGAGCAGCGCCACACAAGATATCCACAGGCCAGGCGCTATCCACAGAATCTGTGCAAAAGGGTGTGAATGAATGCTGGGTAACTGGCGCAGACCACGACCACTGCGGGGTTCAGCGATGGCGTTCAGTTTCTGCACAAGGCTCATAACCCTTGCTATTTTGCCCCAAGACATGAAAAATGCGCCATCCAGGCGGGCAGCTCACAGGCGCTCTGCTTTGGGCCCGGATACCGAATCCATTTGCCAGGGCGCCAATTCTGGCCAATGCTTGTTACAGT
>NZ_DFTP01000012.1:29775-34691 GCF_002381585.1 Marinimicrobium sp. UBA4209 | reverse complement strand
CCGACCGCCACCCATCCGAGCCACCGAATATAACGAGGATGTCTGCTTGCTGAGAGTGTCATTTGTTGTCGGGCTTTGTCTCAGCCTGCTCACGCTGTGGACGCCACTGGCCGCCGCCGAGCCCCGCAGTCCTCTGCAACAGACCGGCCGCTGGGTCGATTTACCCCCCGACAGCGACGTCTCACAAGCCGCCCCACCCCGCCATCAACTGAACACGGTTTCCGTCCAACCCGCCGGCGGCGGTGTCCTCTGGTACGAACTGGAAGTGACTCTGGATGAGCCAGCAGAGCTGGTACTGGATTTCGCGAGCTCATCCACCCTCAATGAGTTTGTGCACCGCATCTACGACGGCGACAACCGCCTGCTCCTGACGCTCAGCGGTGGCCTGCAACAGGACCAGGATTACCAGTACTTCCTGCGCCACGGCCGATCTCTGAATCTGCCCGCGGGAGAGTACCGGATTCTCACCCGGATGGAGAGCCCGTTCTACCTGGCCCTGCCCGAACCCCACCTGTTTGACCGTCAAGACTACGAGCGCCGCATTCCTCTGACCCAAAGCCTGACCCTGGTCGGCCTGGGTATTTTTTTCGCCCTGATGTTCTATTACGCCGTCATGGCGGTGTGGCGACAATCCCGCACAGACCTGCTGTACGCTCTGTTCATCCTCGGCAACCTGCTCTACAACGGCGCCGCCCTGTTGGTGTACAGCCAGTTGTTTGGCTGGACCTGGTTCTACCTGATCAGCACCCCCATTCTGTTTTCAAACGTCGTCTATATCGGGTTTGTCATGCGCCTGTTGCGCATAAACCGAGACACCCACCCGGCGCTGTTCTGGCTGGGCATGACGGCGATCGGGGTGCTGGTCAGCTTCTGGCCCCTGGCGCTGTTCGCGCCCAACTGGTCGCTTGAGTTCTGCCGGGTCGGGGTCGCGATTTTTGCGCTCTACGGGCTGACCTGTGGCGTGGCGCGCAGCCTTCAGGGGAGCAAGGTGGCCCGCCTGTACCTGTTTGCCAACGCCGCCTTTGCGGTGCCGGCGCTGCTGGCCATCTCCATGAAGAGCACCAGCAACCCGATCTTTCTGGTCGAGCACCTGGGCATGGTGGCGGTGTTGATCGAGGTATTGCTGCTCGCCCAGGTGGTCAGCTATCAGATCGGCCAGGTGTACAAGGCCCGGGCCGAGGGCGAGGCATCCCTGGAGCGGATTCAGCTGCTGGACAATCTGACCGCCCAGGCCCCGGGGGTCATTTACCAGTTCGAAATGGCCCCGGACGGCCGCTTTCGCATGCCCTTTTCCAGTCGGCGCATTGAGGAGTACCTGGAAATCACGCCCACTGAGGCCAGCGAGGATATCCAGGCGGTCTTCGATCGGGTGCACCCCGAAGATTACAACGACCTGTTTGCCTCGATCATCCAGTCCGCCCGCCACCTCACCACCTGGCATATCGAGTTCCGGGTGGTACTGCCCGTTCAGGGAATGCACTGGCTTGAAGGCCATGCCCAGCCGGAACGGCTGGAAGACGGCACCACCCGGTGGTACGGGTTCATCAGCGATGTGACCGAGCGCAAACAGATTGAAGAGCACATGCGCCACATGGCCCAGCACGACCCTCTCACCAACCTGCCCAACCGGGCCCTGTTCGCCGACCGGCTGGAGCAGGCGCTGCGCAGCGCTCAACGCCACCGCACGCAACTGGCCCTGATGTTCATCGACCTGGATGACTTTAAAGTGGTGAACGATCACTACGGGCATGAGCTGGGTGACGAGCTGCTCAAGCAGGTATCCCAGGCCATGACCGTCAACCTGCGCGCGGCGGACACGGTCGCCCGCATGGGCGGCGATGAGTTTGTGGTTCTGCTGGACGACATCACCGGCCCCGAAGAAGCCCACACGGTGGCAGAGAAGATCCGTCATGCCTGTGCCCAGCCGTTTCAGGTTCGACAGATCCCCATGCACATCTCCACCAGCATTGGCCTTGCGCTATACCCGCACGATGCCCTCACCGACGCCGACCTGATTCGCGCCGCGGATCAGGCGATGTATCAGGCCAAGGAAGCCGGCGGCAATCAGATCCGCGCCGGTTCCGGGAACTATCCCAACACATAAGCCTCAATCGGCGCCGCCCGCCGTATAACCCCTCCTGTGGGCAGGCCATCGAGTGCCTGTTATCATCCGGCACAACACGCCATTATCCGACCTGAGCCAAACCATGACACTGCTGATAGTCTACGTTCTGATCGCCCTGGGTATCTCGTTTCTATGCTCGGTGGCCGAGGCGGTATTGCTTAGCACGACCACCGCCTACACCAGTCTGAAGCAGCAGGAGGGCAAGCGTTCCGGCCTGCTATTGGCCGAGCTGAAAGCCACCATCGATCGCCCCCTGGCCGCCATTCTGACCCTGAACACCATCGCCCACACCGCGGGCGCCGCCGGCGCCGGCGCCCAGGCCACCGCCGTATTTGGCAGCGCCTACCTGGGCCTGTTCTCGGCGGTACTGACTCTGCTGATTCTGGTGCTGTCGGAAATCGTGCCCAAAACACTGGGCGCCTATTACTGGCGCTCACTCGCCCCCATGACCGCCTACGGTCTGCACTACTTGATCATTGTGCTCTACCCGTTTATCAAAATGTCCGAGTTCATCACCCGCCTGATCACCCGGGGTGGCAGCCAGTCGTCCGGGCTCGATCGGCACGAGCTGACAGTCATGGCTGATCTCAGCTCCGAGGAAGGCCACCTGGACGAGCGCGAATCCGGCATCTTCAAGAACCTGCTGCTTTTGCGTCACACGCCCATCAAGGACACCATGACGCCACGCACCGTGCTTTTTTCGGCGGACGAGGAGCAGACCATTCACGACTTTCTGACCAGTCACCACTCGGTGCCCTTTTCCCGTATTCCGGTGTATGCCGGTGACCCGGACAATATCAACGGGATTGTGCTGCTGGATGACCTGCTACTGGCCGAGGCCCGGGGCGAAGGCGATCAGCTCTTGCGACGTCACCGCCGCGCCATTCCCGCGCTGCTCGACAGCATGCCACTGACCCAGGCCCTGGAAGAGTTTCTGCGCGAGCAGACGCACATCATTCTGGTGGTGACGGAGTACGGTTCGGTGGTGGGCATCATCACCCTTGAGGATGTGCTGGAAGCACTGCTCGGGCTGGAAATCGTGGACGAAAAAGACAAAACCCGGGACATGCAGGAACTGGCCCGACGTCGCTGGCGCCGTCAGGCGGCTCGCCTGGGCGTATCTACCACGCCCGACGACGGTGAGCGCTAGTTCCGCGCCTACCAATCCAGGTAGACGTCCTTGGGATCAAATTTGTAGCTGACCGGAAACTGCTGGTGTGCGTCCCGCAGGGCATTGATACACCGCTGAGCCTCCAGGCACCACACGGGGTGAACATCATCACTGACCCGGTAGCCCTGAGCTCGCAAAGCGGCGGCTATCGCCCGCCGGGCGCCATTGGCCTGACCCAGGCAGTGATAGGGGCCCTGCTGCTGGGTTCTCGCCGGCCGGCGATGGTCCCCGGCAAAGGCAAACAGCGTGTAATGTCGCTGCTCATCCTGGCGCAGATGCATCTCCACCCGTTCGTGATCGCCTCGGATCATGACCAGGGGCTGGTCGTTGGCGGGAATCGACTCGTCGTAAATAATCTGCATGACGGCCTACCTCACTGAATTGTCGTTGTGAGGGTGTCGTCCCGTCTGCACGCGCTTTTGTTTGTCTCAACGTGCAGCCCACAGGGAACTACCGGCACCTACTATTAAGCGTATCAGGTGCCAGGCGGTTCACAAGCTAATGTCGTCATAGTATGACGCTATGATGACAGTTTCCTGCGTTACAGACGATCAACGTCGAAGGCCAGGACATCGGCAATATGGGACGCGCCGCTCAAGCACATCAGCAACCGATCCACCCCCAGGGCCACGCCGGCGCTGTCCGGCAGGCCAGCGGCCATGGCGGCGAGCAGTTTGTCATCCGAAGGGTAGACCGGTAAATCCAGGGCACGGCGTTTTTGTTGATCGGCGAGGAAGCGACCGCGCAACTCGTCGGCATCGGTCAGCTCCCAATACCCATTGGCCAACTCCATGCCGCCGATAAACGCCTCAAAGCGCCGGGCCACAGTCTGCCCCTGGTCGTCGGTGGCCAGGCGGGCCAGGGCGGCCTGACTGGCGGGATAGTCGTACACAAAGGTCAGGCCGTCGCCGAGGGAGGCCTCCAGCTCATGGGTCACCAGCAGATCGAGCCAGAAGTCCCGATCCTCGTCCTCCGCCTCGATATTGATTCGCGCTTTTGCCAGCGCCGCCAGCTCAGCCACCGAGGCGGTGTGCGGATCGATCTGCAGGTGCCGCTCAAACCACTGGCGATAGCTCAGGTAGGTCACGTCCAGGCCCGGTATCAACAACTCGATGAGTGCCTGAACTTCCCCCATCAGCGCCCGGTCATCCCACCCGGTGCGATACCACTCAAGCAGAGTGAACTCCGGGTTGTGTTTGCGCCCCCGCTCACCGTTGCGAAACACTTTGCCCAGGGCGTAGATCGGCCCCGCCCCCGCCGCCAGCAGGCGCTTCATGGCAAATTCAGGTGAAGTCTGCAGGTAATAGGTACGTCCCGCGCACTGAGCGGTGACCGAGTCGATAAACGGGTCAGTCACTGCCGCGGCGCCCATCACCGGCGCTTCTATTTCCAGCACCTCGCGCTCGGCAAAAAATTGCCGAATACGCTGGTACACACTCGCACGCAGACGCACAAGTTCCAGTGAGGCGGAAGGCTGCCAATCAGTCATGGGCGGAACATCAGGGAGGAGAAAGGAAAGCACCACCCGACCGACGTCGGGTGGTGGAGGCGGGCATCAGTCTTTGGACGCGCGCCCCAGGTATTCGCCTGTACGGGTGTCCACACGGACCACATCGCCCA
>NZ_DFTP01000012.1:0-29726 GCF_002381585.1 Marinimicrobium sp. UBA4209 | reverse complement strand
ACCACATCGCCCACGTTCATGAACAGCGGTACCTTCACCACAGCGCCGGTGCTCAGAGTGGCCGGCTTGGTGCCGCCCTGGGCGGTGTCGCCCTTCAGGCCCGGATCGGTTTCAGTCACTTCCAGCTCCACGTGGTTGGGCGGGGTCACCGCCAGCGGCGCGCCGTTGAACAGGGTAATCACGCACTTGTCCTGCTCCTTGAGCCACTTGGCCGAGTCGCCCACGGCGCTCTTGTCCGCCTGGTGTTGCTCAAAGGTAGTCGGCTCCATGAAGTGCCAGAACTCACCGTCGTTGTACAGGTATTCCATATCCAGGTCAGTCACATCAGCGCCTTCGAGGTTCTCGCTGCCGCGGAAGGTACGCTCCCACACGCGCCCGGTTTTCAGGTTGCGCAGCTTGACCCGGTTAAAGGCCTGGCCCTTGCCCGGCTTGACCAGCTCGTTCTCGACAATGTTACAGGGGTCGCCATCGAGCATGACTTTCAGACCGACGCGGAAATCGTTGATAGAATAGGTGGCCATTACGCCCTCTCGCTTCTCTGGATTAAAAGGCGCACATGATACATCGAACCGCTGCCACTTGGCAGGCCCCTGCCGGCAAAAGTGCCTCCCGCTGGCAAAACGAGCTCGCCGACCTGATTCGCTCGCCCCAGGAGTTGATCGCCCTGCTGGAACTGGACCCGGCCCAGCTGCCGGCGGCCCTCGCCGCCAGCCAGGATTTCGCCCTGCGGGTGCCTCGCGCCTTTGTCGAGCGGATGCGCAAGGGGGACCCGGACGACCCTCTGCTGCGCCAGGTGCTGCCTCTGGGCGAGGAGCTTCAAGCGGCCCCGGGCTACAGCCAGGACCCCCTGGGCGAAGCCGACGCCAACCCCCATCCCGGGCTGATTCACAAATACCACGGGCGGGTGCTGCTGATCGTCTCCGGCGGCTGCGCGATCAACTGCCGCTACTGCTTTCGTCGCCACTTCCCCTACGCCGACAACAACCCCGGCCGGGCCCGCTGGCAGGAGGCACTGGATTACATCGCCGCCGACCCGAGCATCACCGAAGTAATCTACAGCGGCGGCGACCCACTCAACGCCCCGGACCGGCAACTGGCCTGGCTGACCGAACGGGTGGCGGCCATCCCCCACGTCAAACGCCTGCGGGTCCACTCCCGCCTGCCGATCGTGCTGCCCAACCGGATTGACGATGACTGTCTGGACTGGCTCACCGGCCATGGCCTGCATACCACGCTGGTGATTCACAGCAACCACCCCCGGGAGCTTGACGACAGTGTGGGGGCCGCACTGGGCCGGCTGCGCCGGGCGGGCATCACCCTACTCAACCAGGCGGTGCTGCTGCGCGGCATCAATGATCAGGCGTCCACGCTGGCCGCGTTGAGCGAAGGGCTGTTCGACCGGGGCGTCCTGCCCTATTACCTGCACCTGCTCGACCCGGTCGCCGGTGCCCACCACTTTGACGTTCCGGAGGCTGAAGCACGCGCTCTGATGGACCACCTGCGCGCCCGACTGCCCGGCTACCTGGTACCCCGGCTGGTGCGGGAAATCGCCGGGGAGCCGAACAAGACCCCCATAGCCTGAGCCGCCCGATCTGCTACCGACGGAGCGATCTGCTATAGTCAGGACAACTCAAGCCGGACCGCCGCCCCCCAGTGCCGCGGCGACCGCCTCAGACAGGATAGTGAATGACCGCCGACATGCCGCCGAACGAGCTGCTGAACCGTTTCAAAGTCCCGCCCCAGGACCTGGACACACTGTCGTTTTGTTCCCCCAAGGCCGCCAAAGTCGCCGACTGGGTGCGCGCCTTGCCCATGACCCGCATCAGCTTCGTGAGCAGCCTGCTGTACAAGGCCCTGCCCGAAATCGGCCGCCTCAAAACCACCCCCCAGGTACGCCTGGACATGCTCGAGGCCCTGCGCCCCGCGGTTCAACAGGCCATTCAGGGGCTGACCCCGCAGTTTCTCAATCAACCCCTGATTCTGCCCGAAGCGGCCCGCAAAACCGCCACCGTCGCCCAGGCCCTGCAAAAGCACATGAGCAACGCCTATCTGGTGACGGTGCGCGAGCTCGGGCAGGTGACCAAGGGCGATACCGACACGCTGCAGAACCAGCGGGCGCTGGCGCTGCATCGAGCGATGACCGGACTGGGCTTGTTGCTGTTGCGCAGCTATCAGATGTACACCCCGGTTCCCAGCCGACTGTGGCTGGAAATTCATACCCTGTACCAGCTGGCCGAGCAGTGGCAGGTCCACCGCCAAGTGGTGGCCGAACCTCTTCCCGGCCACCAGCAGACCAACACCATCGAGCGCTGCTATCAGCGCCTGCTGTTGCTCGCCAGCGCCCGCCCCAACCAGCTGCGACAGACCGAAGTCAGCAACACCTATGACGCCCTGGAGCAACTCGCCCCACTGGCGCACATGGTGGCCTACGACCCCGCGCAGGAAGACAACCTGTTTGCCGTCGTGCTCGACAGCGACAGTGCGCCCCTGTACAAGTCCCGTCTGCCCGAAGCCCCCGGCGGGGCCATCCGGGAGCTGGATACTGGCCCGGTCGTGACCGCACTGGAGGACGCCCGAAAGGCGCTAGGCGCCAGACCCGGTGGCGGTCGGGACAGCCTGGGGCTGACGCTTCCCCTCAACGAGCACCTGAGCCACTCCTGGCACCTGCTCGCCCAGCGCAGCTTCGAACGGCGCGCTAGCGGCGGGCAGATGAATGTCACCATCGGCCTGTCCAACGTGCACTTCCAGATGGCCGGAGGACAACCCTTCAAGCTGTTCATGAACCAGGCCACCCATGTACACCAAGAGGAAAACGGTCTGTTTGGTGGGCGCCTGCCTACCGCCGCCACCGCCGAGCCGGACCCCTGGGGCTCCGCATTCGATGCCGGCGGCGGCAAACTGGCCGGCGACCACCTGGCCACCTTCAACATTGAGAACAATATTCGTCAGCGTCAGCAGCAGGACTACCGGGGCGAGCACCCCACCTTTCAGGTACCTATCGTGGACGTCAGTCTGGGCGGTTACTGCCTGGAATGGCGCGAACAGGTACCCACACAGTTGAAAGCCGGTGAGCTGCTGGGCCTTCAGGAAGTGGGCCGACTTAAATGGAGCATCGGGGTGGTACGCTGGGTGCAGCAGTCCCGGGAGTCCACCCTGATTGGCGTTCAGACACTCGCCCCACAGGCGACGCCATTCGGCGCGGCGGTGATCTACAAGACCGGCGGTTTCTCGGAATTCCTGCGCGCTCTGGAAATTCCGCCCCTGAAGGCCATTAACCAGCCGGCCACCCTGATCACCAACGCCGTGACCTTTCACGAATACAGTAAGGTGCGCCTATACCGGCGCAACAGTGGTCAACAGGAAGACAACCATAGAACCCAGACCACCGTACAACTCACCCGGCGCCGTTTTTCCACCGGCGCCATAAGCCAATTCGAATTTCGTGAGCTGATGCCCGGCCAGAGCGATGCGGGTGAAAGCGACGATTTATAGCGTCGTCACCCCGAGAACAGAAGGCTGATTCACAAATATCGCCATCAATGAACGGTTGTTGGCGGATGTATCAACATTAGTATTGAGGGTATTTGTCAATCAGTTAATATAGCCGAAACGAACAGGATTAAAGGGATGACAACCCCTGTCCGACGCACGGAAGCATTCATCGACCGAGCGGCCTCACAGACACGGGTCAGGCTTGCAAGAGAGTGCAGTAACCTTTTATGGATCCCAACGAGACAATCCGCCTGCTGATTTTGAACGACTCCCGCTCAGAGGCCGAGCGGTTGACCAGCATGCTCCACAACGCCGGTCGCTCCAGTCGCGCCCAGCACGTCGACAGTGAGGAACGCCTGGGAAAGCTGCTACAAGAGCAGACCTGGGACCTGCTCATCGGTCATGACAAGACCACCAATGTCACTCCCGAGGCCGCCATTCGGCAGATCCGGCGCCTGAACCGCGATGTCGCCGTCGTACTGCAAACCGACGATGAAAGCAGCGCGGCCGTGGTCGAGGGGATGAAGCTCGGCGCGGCCGATGTGGTGCGCCTGGACGAAGACCAACACCTGCTGCTGGTCATCCAGCGCGAAATGGACAACCGGGAGCAGCGCCAGCAACGGCGCATCGCCGACCGCCGTTTCCGCGAGGCCGAGCGCCGCAGCCAGGCCCTGCTCGATAGCTCCCGGGATGCCATCGCCTACGTCCAGGACGGCCTGTACCTCTACGCCAACGAATCCTTCGCCGAACTGTTCGGCTATGAGGATCGCGATGATATCGACTGCCTGCCGATCATGGACATGGTGGCCGAGAAGGATCACAAACAGCTCAAGCAATTCCTGAAAAACTTCACCCTCAAGGGCGATGACGCCGAGACCACCAAGGTTGAATTCGAAGGGGTCAAGCACAACGGCGAGGCCACCCATATCAGCCTGGAAGTCTCCCGGGCTACCTATGATGAAGAGCCCTGCATCCAGTTTCTGGCCCGCGCCGGCGTCGCCGAGACCAGCGAGGAGCTGGAAGCGCAGATCGCCCAGATCAAGTGGCAGGACCTGGCCACTGGCCTGTACAACCGCCAGTACCTGGTGGATCGCCTGGAAAAGATGCTCACCAGCGAGGCGGGCAAGCAGCCGGCAGAAGCCAGCCTGATCTATATTGATATCGACCACTACGCCGAGCAGGTCCACGCCGCCTTCGGTGTCGCCGGTGCCGACATGGCGCTGAGTGACATCGCCGCGCTGCTGCGCGAGCATGCCCAGGAGAATGACCTGCTGGCCCGTTTTGGTGACAACGCCTTTATTATGCTCGCGCCCAACATCAAACCCGACGCGGCGGTCATGCGGGCGGAGAAAGTCTGCAAGGCCATCGAAGACCACATCGTTGATGTGGATGGCAAAACCATTCAGTTGACCGCCAGCATCGGCGTCTCCCTGATCAACGACACCAGTTCCAGCGCCGAGTCAGTGATCGAGCAGGCGGTCAGTGCGATGGAAAAAGTCCGCACGGAAAACCAGGGCAACGCCGCGCGCCTGTACGAGCCGGAAATGACCGCCGATGAACGCAAAGAGCGGGATGTGATGACCGAGGTGCAGCACGCTCTGGACAACGACCGGTTTCGCCTCCTGTTCCAGCCGATCATCAACCTGCGGGGCTCGGACGACGAGTACTACGAGGTGTTGCTGCGCCTGCTCAACGCCGACAATGAGGAGGTGTCCCCCACGGAGTTCCTCGACGCCGCCGCGAAGATGAACGTGATTCACAAGATCGATCGCTGGGTGATTCTGGAGTCGATCAAGATGCTGTCCCAGCATCGCAACAAGGGCAACCACACCAAACTGATCATCAACCTGAGCGGCCAGTCCCTTTGCGACGACAGTCTGCCGCCCTGGCTGCGGGTCGCCTTCAAGGCCGCCAAACTGCCCACCGATGCCATTGTCTTCCAGGCCAGTGAGGTGGATATCACCAATCACCTGACCGCCGCCAAGGCGTTCGCCAAGCACCTGGAGAAATTCAACAGTTGTCTGAGCATCAGTGGGTTTGGCTGCTCACTCAACCCCTACAACGTCTTCAAACACGTGCCACTGGGCTTTGTGAAAGTGGACGGTTCATTCACCCAGGATATCCAGAACAACAATGAAAGTCCGGATACCCTGGTAGAGCTGATCAAGAAGTTGCACGAGGAAGACGTGACCACGGTGGTGCCGTTTGTGGAAAACGCCAGCGTGTTGGCGACCCTGTGGCAGGCCGGGGTGCATTACATTCAGGGGTATTATCTGCAGGAGCCGAGCAAGTCGATGGATTACGATTTCAATATGGAGAGTTGAGTTCGGCAACGGTAACGGCGGATGCGGCATCTAATCGCTGCGCTCGGCCCCTACGCGGATTTTCGGATTGTCGTGCACTCATGGTTGGGGGACGGCGGATGCGGCGTCTAATCGCTGCGCTCGGCCCCTACGCGGATCTATACCGCTGCGCTCGGCCGTAGGGCGGATAAGCCGAAGGCGCATCCGCCGTTACCGTTGTCCGAACATCCGCCGTCACCAACCTACGACAAATCCCCATGCTCCCGATCCCGAAAGCCCAACAAATACAAAATCGCATCCAACCCCAAGGTCGAAATCGCATGCTCCGCCGAGGCCTTCACCAACGGCTTGGCGCGAAACGCGATGCCCAACCCGGCGGCGTTCAACATGGGCAGATCATTGGCGCCATCGCCCACCGCAATCACCTGCTCCGGGGTAATGCCCTCGCGCTCGGCCAACTGCTTGAGTAGCTGCGCCTTGCGCGCGCCATCCACCACCGTGCCCGATACCTGTCCGGTCACCTTGCCATCGACAATCTCCAGCTCGTTGGCGTACACGTAATCCACACCCAAACGCTGCTGCAGAAAGCGGCCAAAGTACTCGAAGCCTCCCGAGAGAATCGCGGTTTTGTAACCCAGTTTTTTCAACGTGGCGATCAACTTCTCAGCCCCTTCGGTCAGACGCAGGTTGCGAGCGATGCCCTCAAGCACCGACTCATCCAACCCTTTGAGCAGGCTCAGACGCTTGGCGAAACTCTGCTGAAAATCCAGCTCCCCGCGCATGGCCGCTTCGGTAATGGCAATCACCTCATCACCCACGCCGGCGGCTTTGGCCAGCTCGTCGATCACCTCCGCCTCAATCAGGGTGGAGTCCATATCGAAACACACCAGGCGGCGATTGCGCCGGTAGGGGGTGTCCTTCTGAAACGCAATATCCACCTCCAGGCGGGTGGACAGCTCCATCAGATCCGCCCGCAGCGCCTGGGTGTCAGCCGGCGCGCCGCGCACGGAAAACTCCACACAGGCACTGCTGTGGGTATCCAGCGCATCCAGCGGCACACGGCCGGACAGGCGGTTAATGTGGTCAATATTGAGCCCGTGGCGCACGGTCACCGCCGTCAGCTCGGCAATCTGCTCGGCCATCACCTGGCGGGAGAGCAGGGTCACGATATGCCGCGGCTTGCCCTGCTGCTCCACCCACTCCTGATAGCGCTGGTGATCGATATTCTCAAAGCGTACCCGCACCCCGAGATCGTCGGCGCGGGTGCGAATGGCGCTCTGCAACGTCTCGGCCCTGGCCCGGCCGGGCTCCAGCGCCACCAGCATGCCGAGCGCCAGATCATCGTGAATCACCGCCTGGCCGATATCCAGGATGCTGGCGCCGAAGCCGGACAGCTCGGCCGCGAGCGAGGAGGTCACCCCGGGTTTGTCATCCCCGAAAACGTTGATCAGTACGATGTCTTTCACGCGGACTCACTTGATTGGCAATAAGGAATGGAACGGGCGGCAATTATACCGGTTCCCCGGGGACAGATGCCATGCGTTGATGTTTCTGTGGTCTTTATCAAATCCCCGGGCCAACGCGCTGGCATCCACAGGAACAACGCCCGTAAAATAGGCGACTTTGAAACGGGCGCCCCTACGGGTACCCACACTCAAGGATCTGCATGGCCCTCTACGCTCGACTCAAGCCCCACTGGCAACCGATTGCCGGCACCGCCCTGATTGTGCTGCTCGGCCTGTTGGCCGCCGGGTTACACGCCCGGGCGAGCCTGCACACCCAGAGTCAGCAACTGGACAGCTTCGGCCAGACCCTGGCCCGCAGCACCGCCCAACGCGCCGTGGACGCCACCCTGAGCCAGGACATGATCAGCCTGCAGGTGGTCCTTCAGGAGCTGACCCGCCACCCGCAGGTGATCGGGGCCACCATCCACGATGTGGAAAACCGGCTGCTGGTACAGAGTGGCTTCCCGCCCAGTGAGGCCGAGCCCGGTCAGTTCCGCCGCTACACCGCCACCATCGCCCTGGCCGACAACATCGCCGGGCACCTGCAGGTGGCCATGATTCCACCGGCCCTGAGCGGGGCCGACCGGCAGTTTCTGCTCCTGTGGAGCCTGCTGGTCCTGGCGGCCGCCGCCCTGCCCTGGCTGCCCGCGCTGCGCCGGCCACCGGTGATCGTTCAGGGCCAGTCAACGCCCGATGAGCAGAGCCCGCAGGTCTCGTCGGACGAATCGGCGGATGACGATGGCGACAAGGCCGATACCCCGCCGCCGGCCCAATTGCGCCTGCGACTAAGACTGCTGAATATGGAGACCCTCAGCCGTCAATTGAACGAGGAGAGCTTCGCTCAACAACTGAGCCAGTTCGAGCAACAACTGCGCAACATCTTGTCGCTGTACAGCGGCAAGCAGGTCGCCCTGTCGGGCGATACCCTGCTGATCGATTTCTTTGGCGAAAGCGACAGCGACTGCGCGTTCCGCGCTCTGTGTAGCGCCCAGTTGCTGGGGGAGCTATCCCATCTGAACCCGGGCCCGAAACTGAAACTCGCCGCGCGCATTCACCCGCTGCCCCACCGCGACCTGACCGCCGCGTTCCAGGATCAGCAGAGCGCGGCAACGCCCGGCGCCAGTGGCATCGAGATCGCGCCGGAACTGATTGACGACGAGTTGCATCAGCACCTTGAGCTGGACGCTGACACTGGTGTACTGATCGGGGTCAAGGCACCCTACCGGCAATTGCTCGACAAGCAGCAGGCGCAGCTACAGCGGCTAATCGGCGCCGACCCGGACGGTCATTAATCCTTCATCGCTCCGTCACCGGAGCGTCACAGTTCGGCCCTAGCCTCGGCGGAAGAGTCCACCGAGGTCAGCCGTTCATGCTCAATATCGAGGAATCCCTCAACCACAAATTCCCGCGCTTCGCCCGCAGCGCCCCCATGTTGCGCAAACCCACTCTGGGCCTGCTGCGCAAACTGGTCCACGAGCGCGCCATCAATCAGTTTCTGGAGGAGCACCGGGGCGCCCGGGGCCTGGACTTCATCGAGCGGATCTTCGATTACTTCAACTTTACCTACAGCGTGCCCCAGCGCGAGCAGAACAATATCCCCGCCCAGGGGCGGGTGGTGATCATCGCCAACCACCCCATCGGCTCGCTGGACGGACTGGCTCTGATTCATCTGGTCAGCCGGGTGCGCCCCGATGTCAAAATCGTCGCCAACGACCTGCTCAGCGCCTTTGAACCGCTGCTCGAGTTGCTGCTGCCGCTGGACAATATGACCGGCGGCGCCTACCGCCAGAGTTACAAGCGTATTCGCCAGGCCCTGGAGCAGGACCAGGCGGTGATCATCTTTCCCGCCGGAGAAGTTTCCCGCGCACGCCCCACCGGCATTCGCGACGGCGCCTGGCGCTCCGGGTTTCTGCACTTCGCCCGCAAGAGCGGCGCGCCCCTGCTGCCGGTCCATATTCAGGCAAAAAATTCCTGGCTGTTTTACAGCGCCTCCGCCGTGTTCAAACCCCTGGCCACCGCCCTGCTGGCCCATGAGATGTTCAACAAACGCTCCGCAGAAATCCGCTTCCGGGTGGGCGAACCCATTCCCGCCCGCGCTCTGGAAGCCAAAAACCTCGCGGACAAGCCGCTGATTCAACGCCTTAAAAAACACCTGTACAAACTCGGCCGGGGCAAGAAAACCCTGTTCGTCACCGAGAAAACCATCGCCCACCCGGAGCACCCCCTGCAACTGCAACAGGAGCTGGCCCGGGCTCAAAAACTCGGCCACACTCGGGACGGACAGACCATTGTGCTCTGCCAGTGGGATCAACACCCCACGGTCATGCGCGAACTGGGCCGACTGCGGGAAATTGCCTTTCGCAAAGTGGGCGAAGGCACAGGACGACGCCGCGACCTGGACCGCCACGACCAGAGCTATCAACACCTCGTCCTTTGGGACCCGAACCGCCTGGCCATCGCCGGCGCCTATCGCATTGGCGTCACCAGCGAGTTGATGGCGAAAGCCGGACTGGAAGGACTCTACACCGCCGAGCTGTTCCATCTAAGGCCGGCACTGAGGCCCTACCTGGAACAGGCGCTGGAACTGGGCCGCAGCTTCGTCAACCCGGACTACTGGGGCAAAGCCAACCTGGACTACCTCTGGCAGGGCCTGGGCGCCTACCTGCGCCACCACCCGGACATCCGTTATTTGATCGGACCGGTCAGCCTGAGCGCCGACTACCCCAAACCCCTGCGCGAAGCTTTGGTGGCCTACCACCAGCGCTACTACGCCATGCCCGCCGCCCTCGCCAGCGCCCGCCACCCGCACCTGATCGACCCGCAAAGCCGCATGGCCCTCAACCGCCTGTTCGTCCCCATGGACCGCGACGCCGCCTACGAGCATCTGAACACCAGCTTCAAAACCGCCGGCCATCCCCTACCAGTGCTGTTCAAGCACTACCCCGCCCTGTTCGAAGAGGGCGGCTACCACCTGCTCGCCTTCAGCGTCGATTCGGATTTTGGGGAGTGCCTGGATGGCCTGTTCCTCGCGGATCTGAGCAATATGAAAGCGAACAAGCGAAAGCGGTACCTGGGAACTGATTGATACCGCACAGCCCCCTTCAGGCCCTCGGAACCCAGTGGGCCTAGCGACATTTCCGTATAACCTCCCACACACGGAAACTTCCCCTATTTTAGGCCAGCCTCGTTATAGCGATGCGTTCTAAGCGTTGAGTGACGGAGCCTTCCAGGCATGTTATAAAAGCAGCCAAATGTGATAGACGGAAAGTTTCCGTTTAATAATATTGATAAAAGTCAAGGAAAGTCATGAAAGTACATCAATATTTGGCAGTAGGGTTTCGGCTACTTTCGATAATTGTATTCATTTACTCTTTGAGGCAAGTGGCAACATTTCTTTCTGTAGTGTTCACTGACACTTACTCGGGCATGCCCGCCTCGGCAGCTTTTTTCCTTATCATGGCTGTGATACCTCTGGGTGTTGCCATAACACTTTGGATGTTTCCCACTACGATAGCCAAAAAAGTAGTACCGCCGGAATCTGAGGACTCGGTCGTTCCTGAAAAGACATTTAGCATATTGGTCGCTTTGGTAATAACGGTAGGCTTGTACGCATTCTTTTACGCGGCAATAGACGCAATTTATTGGCTTACATACTCGTATTTATTGTCTTCTAACCCGGATGCGTATGACTGGACCTCAGCCGCGATGGACAGCGACAAAGCTAACATGCTTGCTACTGCATTAGAGTTCGCCGCTTCTCTGGCTATTATATTGCGGGCAAAATATATCGCTAACTTTCTTTACAGGGTTGCCAGGTAGTGCCTTTTAACAAACGGCTGTTGTCGCCCCTTCGAGGCTGGAACGGCCTTTCCGCCGCTTCGCGGCTAAAAGTCCGTCCCAAAGCCGGGCGTTGTGCATACAGTCAGCCATGAATAATATACTGTCTCAATTAAAGAGCGTGAATGAACGTTGGGCATCTATCGGTATCGGTGAAGTCAACGGATCACCGATTTCAGCCCGAGTAATGGAAAACGTAGAAGCCAGCTTCCACACTCATGAGAACTCAGATGAATTTTTCCTTGTTCTTTCCGGGAAGGTATTTATTGATACCGAGGAAGGAACAATTGAACTAAACGAAGGGCAATCACACACGGTAACCTCTGGCACAAAACACAGGGCTCGCTCCTATGTACGTTCTGAGCTAATCGTTGCCGGAGGTAAAAATGCATAACCGAGCACACTAATTCACCACCGCGAGCGGAGGTAGGACGCTCTGAACCTGAACCATTTTCACACTCAAAGTATCCATGGACGTGATTCAGGCCCACAGCCTCGTTATAGCGATGCATTCTAAGCGTTTCGTGACGGAGCTTTTCAGGCATGGTACAAATTCAACCAGATTCGGAAGACGGAAAAGTTTCCGTCTAACAATAGTTTTAAAAATTAAGGGAATACTGTGAAGAAACTTCATATAGCCATATCAACTGACAAGATCGCTGAAACCGTTGCGGATTACAGCCAACGACTGAATGCTGAGCCGAGCTTGGTCGTCCCTGGCGAGTACGCTTTGTGGCGAACCGCCACTCTGAATCTGTCTGTGCGTCAAGATGCTAATGCAGATCCAGGCTCTTTGCGGCACCTGGGCTGGGAAGACTCATCTGCAGGAGAGTTCACGCAGGATGTAGACGTAAACGGCATTGTTTGGGAGCTATTTAATGCCGACCTTCAAGCAGAGGAAATTAATGAGTTATGGCCTGACGCGGATTATCAGCCATGAGCTTTAACCAGCTATAGAATTACCTTGCCTACGGTAGCCAGCTCCTCGTAAGCTAGCGCCGTTGTGTTTGGCGCTAACAGTTCGCTCGCACCTCTACCGAGACGCCAAACAGTACCTCACGCCCAACAGGGAGAGACAAAATGGACAAGTTTTTCAAAGTGTGCTTTAGAAACAAAATGGGAATGGGTATCGCCACAGGAATAGCTATTGGAGCAGGATTTGGCGCCGCCACGGGAAACATTGCACAGGCCATAGGTTTTGGTGCTGCGTTCGGTATTGCACTTGGGGCAGTTTGGACTCGCCGTGGTAATCGTCAAGCCCGCTAACAGGAAGGATATCATCCCAATACGGGAGCCCTGCTTTGGGCGCTACCAGCATCTATGAAGAAACCAAGGATCAACGTTAGACACTACTGGGCGAAAACAGTAGATGGCGAATACGGAGGCCTGGCCAACCAGCTTTCAATTGAGCTTTTGGTCACCTTCATATTTGTCTCAATTTCGATATACAGCGTGATGACCGATGGACTAGGGCTCTTCTTTGCAGCCTTTCTCATTCCTACTGTGGGTTTCGTCGTTGCGTCCTTGACAACAATTTGTGCGATGATTTCAGCTTATAGGGACAGAAAGAAGAGTCGATAGCCGCACCGATACTTTAGACGCCCGAACAGAATAGTATGATATTTCGAGAAGCCGAACCAAAAGACGCGGAAGCAATTGGCCGGATAAGGGTCGCTGCTTGGAGAGCGGCCTATCAGCCGTTTATGCCAAAGGAGTTTCTCAAATCACTGAACGCCGCCAACAACCTGTCTGAGCTTAGAGCGCGGCTTGCCGATCAGAATTCTGACTTTACCCTATCCGTAGCAGAAGAGTGTGGACGGGTGGTAGCGTTTTCCATCGTCGGAAGACCTCGCTATGAGGCGGCCCCAGAAACAATAGAGTTGTGGGCTTTGAATGTTCTTCCCGAGCATTGGAGAAGAGGCATCGGAACCAGCCTTGTAGAACGGGCAATCGCGTTTTCATCCCGGTCAGGGTTCGAATGCATTGAGCTCTGGTGTATCAAGGGCAACACACCAGCTCAGGAGACGTATAAGAAACTTGGCTTCATCGAATCAGGCCAAGAAAGGTCTTCATCCCGGCTTACGGGGATTACATTGCATGAGTTGCATTATGCCAAAGTTCTCTAGAAAATCAGGCTGACATGCTATTAACAACACTAGCGCTACTCGACCTCGCATTGAGGGCTGCGACAACCGGGCAGTTGGTTCTGCTGGTTGGCGTCGGGCTTAATCGTAAACCAATTCGTGAAGGAATGTTGTTGCTACTGGCTGCCATAGCCTGCGGCATTGCCTATTTGTCGCTGACAGCGCCAGTACCAGACGCGGCCTACGGCATGACCCGCAACATACTGCTGCTCCTGACCGACGCCTGGGCCTATGCGCTCTGGTTGGCCGCCATGTATTTTTTCCAGGAGGGATTCTCCATTCGTCATACCCCCATTTGGGCCCGCCCGTTTGTCGCTCTGTGGATCGTCTGGCATCTTTACTTTTTTGGGTTCAGGGGTGGTGATGGCATCTACCACCAAATCAACCATGGCCTTTCCATTCTGGTACTCGCGCACATCATATACACGGCCCTGACGGGACTGTCTGATGACCTGGTGGACAAGCGCCGCCGTCTGCGACTGATGCTCAGCGGTGCTTTGGCGGCGTATGGTGCAATGTTGGCCATCGACCAGCTTTGGCTGGGTCGACTGCTGCAGTCGGCGACACTCAGCCTGGCAAACGCCACCCTGGTCTTTGCCAGTGTTACGTGGTTTAGCGTGTACCTGCTTCGTACCAATAAGGGGTCGGTGTTCTCGGAACCAGATAGCGGCTTCGACACACGCTCTCAAACGGCGCTTCCTCACGAGTACCTTAACCTGAAGCGCGCCCTGGACGACTTTATTGAGCGAGGCGACTACATGCAGCCTGAGTTAGATATAGCGTCCATGGCCTCCCAACTAGGCGATAAAGAGCACCGGCTACGCCGCCTGATCAACCGCCAACTCGGCTTTCAGAACTTCAGTGGTTTCCTCAATCAGCTACGAATTCAGAAGGCTCGTCAATGGCTCGCGTCGCCCCAACACGCCTCCACTCCCATAATGAATATCGCACTTGATCTGGGGTATGGCTCTATCGGACCATTCAATCGCGCGTTCAAGCGCCACACCGGGCTGACGCCGACGCAATACCGGGCCCAATTTCACAATCGGCTATAAGTTTTTGAAATCGGCAAGACTTTTTCCCATGTAAAACAGATAGTTACTCCCGTGCCTGAAAGTCCACACATACTGTTGACGCATGGAGATCGACAATGAAATTACTTCTGATAACCACGTTTTTACTGCTACTGGCATCGCTGTCGTCGGCCCAGAGCTTTTACCCTGTACCGGACTATCGCGACTACGGCATTCCCAACCCGCAAGAGCAGACGCAAGAGATTGACGCCTTTATCCTCGAATTTCGAAAAGCATGGCGTAATCAAGACGCAGCCGCCGTAGCCGCTTCACACACGCAGGATGTGGAGTGGATCAATGCGTTTGGCCGCACGTTTCGTGGACGGGACAATCTCCAGGTGTTTCTGGAGACCGTTCTTTTCCCCGGCTTTTCTCCTGCACAGTGGCAAGAGGCCATGGCCTCCTATCGTCCGGTATCCAGGCACTATTTGGGGGAGGTTGTTGTTATCAACAGTCAGTTGCACAGCTCGCCCGGATCAGCGGTCGACGGAGATCAGCGCCGGGTGTCCCTGAACTTTGTCCTGGTCAGACAAGCCGGGCAGTGGCAGATAGCACAACAGATCATCTCGGACCTCAGGCCGCGCCGCACACCCGGTCAATAAGGAGCAACGGTACAATGCGTATACTGATAGTCCTGACATGGCTTTTGGCACTCCCCACAGGTGCCAACGAACAGCGGGTAACCAATGGTTCAGGTCACTACACCTACTCATCTGGCGCTGGCCAGCAGCAAACCCGACTCAAGGTCTACTACCACCAGCCCGACTCTTTTGCGCCCTCCTCACCTGTACTCCTGGTGTTGCCCGGTGCCGGACGCAATGCATGGGACTACCGGGATGCCTGGAAAACCGCATCCGAGAAATACGGAGTGCTGGTCATCTCGCCACACTACGCAGAGGAACGGTACCCGGAGTTCTGGAACTACAATATCGCGGGAATGCTTACCAATGTGACGATCAATGAAGCCAGGACCGGGTTCGCAAGCTACGAGATCACTCAGAACCCACGACGATGGCTTTTCAAGGATTTTGACGGCATTTTCCTGGATGCCCGCAAGCGGTTCGGAATCGATGCGGACCGCTACGATATGTTCGGGCACTCCGCAGGTGGCCAAATAATCCACCGGTTCGCACTGTTTGGTACCAGCGTCCATGCGGATCGGTTAATTGCCGCCAACGCCGGGTGGTACACACTACCGGACTTCGACGTCAAGTTTCCCTTTGGTTTAAAAGGGAGTCCCTTATCGGAAAAGACGCACCGTATAGCGTTCTCGAGAAATCTGGTGGTATTTCTCGGCGAGCTGGACAACGCCGATGAAACCCGGGGCCACCTTGCCCGGAACGATAAACTCGACGTGCAAGGGTTGCACCGTTTCTCGCGCGGCCAGTATTTTTACCGCGAATCAAAAGCCATTGCCGAGGATATAGACGCCGACTTTACGTGGCAAAAAATCCATGTACCAGGAGTGGGGCACGACTACCGTCGAATGAGCGAGAAAGCCGCTCAATACCTGTACACCCCAAAAAACCAAGAACATTCACGACAGGAACCACAATGAACCATAGTATCAAGAAGGTGTTTCAACGCTATTTGTCCCAACTGGATACAATAGTCGCCAAGATCCCTCCGGAAACGTTCGCATCGTCACTCGCTGACGACATGTTCAATCTGGAGACGAACGCCAAAATCGCGGCCAACTTTATACTTCGAGGGTATTGCCCGTTGATAAACAGGAAAATCGTCTCCTTCATCAAGGAGGAATCAGGCAAAGCGGCTATTCAAGCCCAAATAACGGAAACGGCAAATTACCTGAACGGTCTTCCAGAAGCTCAACAGCTCGACGCTACCAGACACTTGAGGGATAAAGCCGGCTTCTCTGAAGTAGACCTTCCGGAGCCCGAGTTCATATACCACTATATTATTCCAAATTTTCTGTTTCACGCGAGTATGGTCTATGCAATAGCCCGGGCAAACGGAGTCAAGCTGAGCAAGGGAGATTACGACGGTATTCATTCATACCCTGCAGGATTCTGCTTTTTGTAACGGATTTGAATTACCACGAAACTCACCACTCAGAGTCACTATAACCACCGCCGCACCAACAGGCGATAGTCCTGATATTCGACTCCGTAGGCCCGACCCAATGCGACTTCTTCGCGGCGCGCCTGCAGTACGATCACGACGGCGCCCACCAGCAGACAAAGCAGGGTGAACACGCTGGGGAAGGTCAGAAACAATCCCAACTGACCGAGAATGATGCCGATGAACAGAGGATTTCGGGTAAGCCCATAGGGGCCCTGAGTCAGAAGCGGCTGACGTTTGTCCGGGTCGATACCGGAGCGCCAGTCATTGCGCATATAGGCGTGGACGTAACTGACGATGCCGTAGGACACCAGCAGCATTGCCATGCCGGCCAGTAGCACCGGCGCCTGATAGAGCGCGGGGAAGACGCCGAGCCAAGGATCGATGGGCCAGACGATACGAGCCAGACACACCCCCAGAATGGCGGCGCGGAACAGGTTGAACGTCTGCCGGTACCACCAGGTGGCGGAGCCCCGGTTGCCGTAGCGAATGTGGCTGATGCCGGTACGCTTCCACAGGCCAACACTGGTGCTGGTGTAGTGCACCCCTATAAAGAGGAAATACAGCCCTAGGAAGTGTCTGGAGAGCTGATCGATATCGTACATGGAGTGTTCCTATTATCTCTCTAGCGCCCCGATACTAACGAACTGCCCAGGGCTGTGGCCAGTCAAATCTGGTTGATAGCGCAATCTTTACAATTCTCTGGAAACCCGTGTTGACGCTTCAACCGCGAAGGGCAGACTCAATGCATATTCACAGGAACCCTGACATACTGTATCTGTCCAGACTTGTCAGTAAACTGTCACTATCGATTGGGTGGATTGGAGTCTCGTTTAATGGGCAGCCTGCCAAATAATGATCACCGAAGTATCCCTGAGGTGCTGGCGGGGCCCGTGCTACGCCGTTGCACTACCGACCGCCTGACGCTCTGGCTGGTCGCACGTCGGCAACTGTGCCTCAGGGTCCGCCTCTCCGATTCAGAAGGTCAGTATCTTGATCGAGAGGTACACCCCTCTGAGCAGCAAGTACTGCGCGTCGGTCAGCACGCCTGGCTCTACTTGATAGAGCTGTCCCTGGATACACCGTTACCGACCGACACGCGATTGTCTTACGATGTGGGCCTTTCGAGCGACCCGGCAGAGGAGCCCAGGTGGATAGCGGACTGGGCGCCCCACTTGTGTTACAGGGGCGACCTGACCCCCGGGTTCACGCTCTGTTCGCGAGCCACACGAGTGCTTCACGGCTCTTGCCGTCGCCCTCACCACAAGGCCCGGGATGGCCTTGCTCGAGTGGATCACGAGTTACAGAAAGCAAGGGAGGAAGGAAGCCCTCCCGCGCTTCTGATGCTGACCGGCGATCAGGTCTACGTCGATGACGTTGCCGGCCCCATGCTGCACGCCATACATTGCGTTATTCAACGACTGGGCCTGTATGAGGAGCAATTGGAAGGCGCCTCTGTCGACTCCAGCGCCGAGTTGGGGTCGCTAGCACATGGTTACTACCATCGGGAAAAATTGCTGCCCAGCACTCAATCCAACGAGAGTCTGGCCGAACGGTTTTTCGGTGGTGTCCGCAAACCCGTATTCACCACAGCACACGCGGGCAATCACCTGATTTCGTTCGCGGAAGTATTCGCAATGTATTTGCTGGTTTGGTCTCCCGCACCTTGGGCACTGGTTTCATCGATTGAGCCGGTGAGTCGTGAACCCGAGCTGTCCCGCTACCGTGACGAGAAGGTGAACATTGAGGCATTTCGGGAAACACTGCCTCAGGCGGCACGTGCGCTGGCCAACATCCCCGTCTATATGATTTTTGATGACCATGATGTAACCGATGACTGGAATCTGTCAGCATTATGGGAGCAGACCGCCTATGAGCACCCGTTTTCCCGGCGGATTATTGGCAACGCTTTACTGGGATATCTGCTCTGCCAGGGCTGGGGAAACCGACCCGAGCACGTTTCCGAGCTCATGCCCACTTGCCAGGATCTGTTCGAATCCAGCCCACAAACTCATACCCTGGACAAAGAGCAGCAGAATGCGCTGATTGATCGGTTGTTGGCGTTTGGTCATTGGCACTTCACGCTGGACACGAAGCCCAAAATCATTGTCTTGGATACAAGAACGCATCGGTGGCGTAGCGAGATCAGACCGGGACATCCCTCTGGCCTGATGGACTGGGAGTCACTTACCGACTTTCAGCAGTCGGTCATGGGGGAGGAGTCCGTGCTGGTTGTGTCACCGGCCCCCATATTCGGCGTTAAACTGATCGAGATGATTCAACAGGTATTCACCTGGTTTGGCAAACCACTGCTGGTCGACGCGGAAAACTGGATGGCTCATCGTGGGGCGGCCAATGTACTGCTCAATATTTTTGGGCATTCGCGAACGCCCAAACATTTCATGATTGTCTCTGGCGATGTGCACTACTCATTTGCCTACGATGTTCGCTTACGACACAAGCAGAATGGCCCTCACATTTGGCAAATAACCAGCAGCGGCATCAAGAACGAGTTTCCCCATGGATTGCTCGAATGGCTGGACCGCCTCAACCGTTGGTTGTACAGCCCCCTGTCCCCGCTGAACTGGTTCACCAAGCGCCGGCGAATGCGGGTAAGCCCTCGATTGCCACGGGGTCGGGATCTGGGGGAGCGGCTATGGAATAATGCAGGCATTGGCGACCTTCATATTTCGTCGGACGGGAAACCCGTCCTTATCAGCCAACTTGGCGCAGACCACAACGACACCGTCTTTGAGTACCGGGAGGAGGGCCGCTTCGAAACCGAGGCCCACCCCAAGCAATGACCCCGACCGGCGCGTTACTGTTATTTGTCACTCTGGTGACGCTGGCCGCCCTACCCAGTACCAGCGTGGCACTGGTATTAACCCGGTCGGCCGCCTCGGGGCTTGCAGCAGGCGCCGCCGTCACGGCGGGCATTGTGCTGGGCGATCTGCTGTTTGTGTGTCTGGCGTTACTGGGTATGAGCGCCCTGGCGGAGTCACTGAGTGGTGCCTTCTACTGGGTGCGGCTCGCGTGCGGCGGCTACCTGATCTATCTGGGCTGGTGTTGCTGGCGTGCCGCGCCGCAATCCGCGAACCGCCCAATGGCCTCCACGCCGGTACGCCTGTGGCGCGATACGCTGACGGGACTGCTGATCACACTCGCGGATGTAAAGGCCATCGTGTTTTACGCCAGCCTGTTTCCGGCGTTTGTCGATCTATCCCGGATTACCGTTCAGGGGCTGGGCGTGGTGATGGCCATTACCATCCTGGCGGTGGGCGGCACCAAACTGGCTTATGCCTACGGCGCCCATCGGATAACGCAGGCAACATTGATGAAGCGGTTCGAGCGCCCGGCGCAGCGAAGCGGCGGGACGTTGCTTGGCGTCATTGGTCTGTATCTGATCATCGGAGCCTGAGTGCGCTCTGCTACACTGACAGCGTGTTTCCGCAATGGCGGGTTCGCGGATCATTGATTCACCAAAACGGAGCGGTGACATGAAGTACCAAGCGGGACTCTTGTTCGTAATCCTGTTGTCTGGTTTGACCGGATGCGCGCAACTTGTGACGGACCAATACCTGGACCGCCACTGCGACAAATCTCATATCGACTGCCCGGGCCGGGAAACCGTCGAGCGCAAAGCGCAGAAAGCCGACATGGCGGCATTTCGGGCCATTGGCGAGCAGTTTGAAGACAAAGGCAACACGCCTGAACCCGCTCCACCCTATCGCGACCCCGCCGAGCCCCTCTGCCCTGACGGGCAGAAGAAGGTGTGCTCGGCCAGCGCCGGTTGTCGCTGCGAAGCGGACTGAGCCGGTTATTCTCCGATAGTGAATTCGAACTCGGCGGTTTCACCGGGTAACAGCTCAATGGTCTGTTCGACTTGGCCATTGATTGTTACCTGATACTCGCCATAGAAACCACGCCCGCTGAACTCCCCATCGCCATTGGTGGCACCGGTAAAGTCGTTCCACCAGTCATTGAAAATGGCGTCTTTCCAGGCGACGGCGTTGGGTTTTTCCCGCCAGTCTTCGGTATACATGGCACCATCCGGCGTCCAGTGGGCGCCCGCCCAGAAGCCCCACTTCTGCACCCCTACGGTAGCCGGATGACTGAACACGGCGGTTAGGAAATCCCGGGTGTAATCCGCCTGCAGCGCTTCATCCGTGGTGTTGATATCGAACTCGGTCACCCGGATGGTCAGCTCGGGAAAGGCCTCGTGAAAGCGGTCCAGGATTTCCAGTACCCGGGGAATGGCGGTGGGCGAGGGACCAAAGTGGCCCTGCATACCGATGCCGTCGATGGGCGCTTCCTGATCAACCAGATACTGGATGGTCTGCTGGTAGTGATCCTGATGGGCGGCGTCGCGTCCACCGCCGGACAGAATGGAGTAATCGTTGATGTAGAGCTTGTGGTGGGCCAGGTTCAGGCGCGCCCGTTCAAACCAGTCGACCATCACCTCGTCGCCAAAGGCGTCCATCAGGTAGTGGTTGTCATAGGGTTCGTTGAGCACATCCCACTCATCCAACACATTCGCCGTGGCACTGGCGATATCGTCGATATGATCGAGGACGATCTGCTTTGCTTCCGGATCGGCGTTTTCCGGCTCACCTTCCGGCAGGTACTCCTGAATCAGGTTGGGCAGGTTGCGCTTGGACGGCCATACCATGACGTGGCCCCGGGTGTAAAAGTCGTTATCCTTGAGCCACTGAAGCGCATCGATGGTGGTCTGCTGGCTGAAGTCTTCACCCCACTCGCCCGCCCAGGGCGCCCATTTCAGGTCATTTTCCGGGCCGCTCTGATTGAACAGTTCCAGCACCTTTTCCCGGTAGATTTCGTTATCTTCGCCCTCGCCCATGAGAATGTGGCCGACGGTCACCGAGCCAAAGTGATAGGCATGGCGGGTCATCTCGACCGCCACCTCGGCACCCTCGACCGGCTGACCTTCACCGTCCAGTACCCGCACGGTGAAATCCCCTTTGCGGTGCTCATCAATGCGGGCGGCGGCTTCATCGCGCCAGTCGGCATCCGCCTCCCGGCCGCCGTAACTCAGCTCGGTTCGGGGCAGGTCGTCCACCGCCAGGCTCTGCCCGAAATGCAGCACTTCCACGCCGCCAATGTCGAAGCTCTGGGGGCGGTCACCACCACCAAAACCGATCTTCAGGATCAGGTCGTTGGCGGCCTCGGCCCCGGACATTTCCAGCGGAATGTCATAGGCCTGCCAGTCTCCAGTACTGGTGATTTCCCGTTCGGCGTATTTGGTGTAGTCCGGTCCCGGACCTTCCAGGAAGGCGGTGGCGAAGGTCGCGCCGGTTTCATCGGTGGTACTGACTGAACGCATATAGAGGCGAATCAGCATCACATCGCCTTCGGCCGTGGCCCGGAGAATGGGGTACTGCAACTGACCATTGAAAAACGCGCCCGGGGGATTCTCGGCGTGAATGCGCACCGCCCGGGTGAAACCGGAGTGGTCCGCCGCCACGGTTTCCGCGCGGCCGACCGGCTCACCGTCGTTGTCGCCTTCCCAGAAGCTGTAGTCGGTGGCGGGCGAAGAGGTGATCACCAACTCACCTTGATCGAGGGTATCGCCGTCAGGGTCGGGCTCTGGTTCAGGTTCAGGTTCAGGCTCTGGCTCTGGTTCGGGCTGCGGTTCTGGGTTCTCGGTAGGCGGCGTCGAGCCACCACCAGAACTGCTGCCACAGGCCGTGAGCAGAGGGGGACTGA
Organism: Marinimicrobium sp. UBA4209; assembly: GCF_002381585.1. Taxonomy (NCBI): domain Bacteria; kingdom Pseudomonadati; phylum Pseudomonadota; class Gammaproteobacteria; order Cellvibrionales; family Cellvibrionaceae; genus Marinimicrobium; species Marinimicrobium sp. UBA4209. Next base: position 7,566 of record NZ_DFTP01000012.1, on the reverse strand, counting down.
ATAGAAATACCAGTATCAGGGCAATGACGCGCGAGGACATGGAAGCCTCCAACGGTTGTTATGGTTTTATTGACATTAACCTGCATGGTAGCGCATGCCGTTAAGCTTGACTATGGGCCAAGGGCGTAATTGCGTCGTATCTATTGTCCACAGTACTGATTCTATCTTTCGACAGGAGGCACCATGCGTCTGCTTGCACTCTTTTTGATTATTGCCAGCCCCACCCTCTGGGCCGACGACACGGCCGAGGCGATTTTTGCCGGCGGTTGCTTCTGGTGTATGGAGCCGCCGTACGATGAGGTGGACGGCGTGAAGGAAACCATTTCCGGTTATACCGGTGGCACGGTCGCCAACCCCAGCTATGAGCAGGTGGTGGCCGGAGGCACGGGGCACACTGAGGCCGTCAAGATCGTTTACGACCCGTCCAAGGTGGACTATCAAGCGCTTCTGGAGATTTTCTGGCGCAATATTGATCCTCTGGATGCCGGTGGTCAGTTCTGCGACCGGGGTGACTCCTATCGGGCCGGGATCTTTTACCTGAACGATGAGCAGGAAGCCCTGGCCCGATCGACCAAAGCCGAGGTGGAGGAACGCTTTGAAAAGCCGGTGGTCACCGAAATCACCGAGGCCACGGCGTTCTATAAAGCGGAGGGTTACCACCAGAATTACTACCAGAAAAATCCCGTGCGCTATAAATACTACCGCTACCGTTGCGGCCGGGACGCACGACTGGATGCACTGTGGAAATAGATTCGCAGCGGGCTGGCCCAACAAGCCTACTCCCGGACAGGCCGAACGCGTAAACTGTCGCTTTTGAACCGGACAAGCGACGCACTTATGCACATTCACATTCTCGGGATTTGCGGCACCTTCATGGGCAGCCTGGCGCTGCTGGCGCGGGAGCTGGGGCACACCGTCACCGGCAGTGACGCCAACGTCTACCCGCCCATGAGCACCCAGTTGGAAGCGGCGGGCATTAAGCTGCTGGAAGGCTACAGCCCCGAGCACCTTGAGCCCGCGCCGGATCTGGTGGTGATCGGCAACGCCCTGAGCCGGGGCAACCCGGAGGTGGAGGCGGTGCTGGATAAGGGCCTGCCCTATACCTCCGGCCCGGAATGGCTTCGCGAACAAGTGCTGCCGGGCAAGTGGGTGCTGGCGGTCTCGGGCACCCACGGCAAAACCACCACCGCCAGTATGCTGGCCTGGATTCTGGAATACGCCCATATGGCGCCGGGTTTTCTGATTGGCGGGGTGACCCAGAATTTCCCCCAGTCCGCGCGCTTGGGCGAGACGCCGTTTTTTGTGGTGGAAGCGGACGAGTACGACAGCGCCTTTTTCGACAAGCGTTCCAAGTTCGTTCACTACCGCCCCCGCACGCTGGTCATCAATAACCTGGAGTACGACCACGCCGACATTTTCCCGGACCTGGCGGCGATTCAACGCCAGTTTCATCACTTGGTGCGCACGGTGCCGGGCACGGGGCTGATTGTCAGTCCCGCCGGGGTCGAGGCCATTGAACAGACGTTAGATCAGGGCTGCTGGACGCCCCGGGAAACCCTGGGCGCCGAAGGTGACTGGCAGGTGAAACTGACCGCCGCCGACGGCAGCGCGTTTGAGGTATGGCACGAGGGCGCCGCCATTGCGACGGTGAACTGGGAACATACCGGCGAGCACAATGTGATGAATGGCCTGGCGGCGCTGATCGCGGCCCGGCATGTGGGAGTAACGCCTGAAATCGGCGCTCAGGCGCTGGCGGCGTTCAAGGGAGTCAAGCGCCGGATGGAGTGCCTGGCGGACGTGCACGGTATTCGGGTGTACGACGATTTTGCCCATCACCCGACGGCGATCAAGACCACTCTGGCCGGGCTGCGGGCCAAGGTGGGGGATGAGAAGATCATCGCGCTGATTGAGCCGCGCTCGAATACCATGCGCCTGGGTGTGCACCGGGAGGCGCTGAAAAACTGTTTCAGTGATGCCGATGCGGTATTGTGGTATCAGCCCAGCCATAGTGATTGGGATCTCGATGAGCTGGTGAATCACAGTTCGGTGCCCGCGCAGTTGGAGCACACTATCGATGAGTTGATTCACGGGGCGCTGTCGTTGGCGGAGAGCGGCAGTCATATTGTGATTATGAGTAATGGCGGGTTTGATGGGATTCATCAGAAGTTGGTGAATCAGTTGAATCGGCATGCGTTGTAATTTGTAGCGGAAAGTCCGGTCGAGGGAGCGCACCTCCCGTCGCGTAGGTCGGATTAGCGCGCAGCGCGTAATCCGACAGATTACATTGCCCGGCCACGCGTCGGATTACGCGCTGCGCGCTAATCCGACCTACGGATACCACATTGCCACAACCACTAATTGACGAGGACCCACTATGGACTACCAACGTACCGTCACCCTGGCCATGACCGGCGCTTCCGGGGCGCAATATGGTTTGCGGCTGTTGCAGTGTCTGCTGGCGGCGGATTGTCGTGTGTATCTGCTGTTGTCGAGTGCGGCGGAGGTGGTGATTCGCACGGAGACCAATGTCGAGTTGCCGAGCGATCTGGAGGAGCAGCAGTTGCTGCTCAGTCAGATGTTTGGCGCTGAGGATGAACAGTTGCAGTTGTTTTCCCGGGAGGACTGGTTTTCGCCGGTGGCGTCGGGGTCGAGTTCGCCCAGTTCGATGGTGATTTGTCCGGCCAGTGGTGGGTCGTTGTCGGCCATCGCCCACGGGGCCAGTAATAATCTGGTTGAGCGGGCGGCGGATGTGGCGCTGAAGGAGCGGCGGCAGTTGATTCTGGTGCCCCGGGAGGCGCCTTATTCCGAGGTGCATCTGGAGAATATGTTGAAGTTGACCCGGATGGGCGCGGTGGTGGTGCCGGCCAGTCCGGGGTTTTATATGCAGCCGACCCGGATTGAGGAGTTGGTGGATTTTATTGTGGCGCGGGTGTTGGATCAGTTGGGAATTGAACAGGATTTGATGCCGCGTTGGGGGGAGGATTAGCCCCCCTACAAATACCGCCGAATCAACGCCAAGGTTTTCTCCAAAGCCCCGCGGTTGGCTTCCGCCACCTCTCTGGCCGCCTGGCCCCGCACCGTGCGCAGCTCCTCGGTTTCGATCAGGCTGATCACCTGCCCCGCCAGATCCTTCGCGTTTTCAACGACCTGTAAGGCGCCCGCTTCTTTCAGCAGGTCCGACACTTCCGCAAAGTTGTACAGGCTGGGGCCACTCAGAATCGGCAGGCCCCAGGCAGCGGGTTCGATCAGGTTGTGGCCGCCGTTGTCGATCAGTGAGCCGCCCACAAAGGCGATGTCGCTGGCGCCATACAGGGTCAGCAGTTCGCCCATGACATCGCCCACCAGTACCTGAACATCCGCTCCCGGGGCCTCTCCGGTAATGCGCCGGGCGGTGACGAAACCGCGCTCGTTGCTCAATTCGGCCACCGAGTCAAAGCGCTCGGGGTGACGGGGCACCAACACCAGCAGTGGGTTGCTGGTGGTTTGCGCGCGCACTTGGGCAAACGCCTCCAGTAGGGGGCCGTCCTCGCCGTCGTGAGTGCTGGCGGCGATCCAGATGGGACGCGCCGGGTTGCCTTGCCACTGGGTTCGCAGCGCCGCTGCGCGTTCCCGGACGCTGTCATCCAGGGTCAGGTCAAATTTGATACTGCCGGTGATGTGGGTGGCATCCGGGCGCAGCCCCAGGTCCTGAAAGCGCTCGGCGTCCGCCCGGTTCTGGATACCGGCCTCGGTCAGGCCCTGAAGCATGGGTCGGGTCAGGCCCGCAAAGCGCTGATAGCCCCGGGCGGACTTTTCCGAGAGCCGACCGTTGATCAGTACACCGGGAATTTCCCGTGCCCGACAGGCGGCCAGAGTGTTGGGCCAAAGTTCGGTTTCCATCATCAGATACAGACGGGGCTGCACCCGGTCCAGAAACCGGCGCACGCTGCCCGGCAGATCAAAGGGCGCATAAACGTGTTGAACCTGATCGCCAAACAGGGCCGCGACCCGGTCGGCACCGGTGGGCGTGGTGGTGGTCATCAGCAGTTGCAGACCGGGCTCCTGCAGCAGCGCTCGGGCCACCGGCGCGGCCGCCAACACTTCACCCACCGAGGCGGTGTGCAGCCACACCAGGGTACGGCCGGTCTCCTGAGGCGGGACCCGGCCAAACCGCTCCCCCCAGCGCTGCCCCCAGGCCGGGTTGCGCCGGGCGAGCAGGCGCAGCCGCAGCAGCAACAGGGGCGTGAGCAGATAGAGCAGCAGTGTGTACAACCAGCGCATGCGCAGCGTCATCCTTTCGTGGGGCGGACGCACAGGATACCACTGCGCCCAAGCCCAGGCTAAGCCAGGTCTTTCAGCGACCGGGACAGGAGTTCGGACACCAGGCTGGGCATAAACTCCCGGGGCAGGGTGATGGCGAAGAAGTTCTCGAACAGATTGGGGAGGCGCTCGTAGCGGCGCAGGCGGCCCTGCTGCAGCTCGTCTTTCACCACTACCTCGGGCAGTACGGTAACGGCCCCGCTATCCCGCGCTAACAGGCGCAGCATGGCCATATCATCCACTTCGGCGAGAATGTCCGGCTGGTACTGATGCAGGCTACACAGGGCGTCGAACCCCCGGCGAATTTCTTGGTTAGCCCCAGGCAGCACCCAGCGCAACCCTTGATACCCCTGAGGAAACGAAGCCTCCGGGTCCAGTTCAACCGGACCGATGATAGACAACGGCTGGCGCGCCAAAAGCTGGCTCTGCCAGGCCACCGCCGGTGCCCCGGAGGGCTGTATCTGGGTGTTGGTCAGCACCACATCCAGCTCGTGTCGGGCCAGGCCGTTGAGCAGATTGGTCATCCCCATGGCGTGCAGACTGAAACTCACATCGCGCTCATTGCGAGCCAGCAAGGGCTCGATGAAGGACTCAATGAAATTACGGGACATGGTCGAGAGCATGCCAATGCGAATCGTCTGCTGCTCCGGCTCGATGCCCCGGCTGATCAGGGACTCCAGCTCCTCACCTTTGGTGAAAATCACCTCGGCGTAATTGAACACCTGACGCCCGGCCTCAGTGAGCACCAACTTACGGTTGCGCCGCTCGAACAGGGGCTTTCCCATGCGCTCTTCCAACTGGCGGATCTGGGCCGACAGGGCGCTCTGGGAAACGTGCTGCTGCTCGGCTACCCGTGTCAGTTTGCCCTCACTGGCCACTCGCCAGAAGTAGTACAGATGATGGTAGTTCAACCGGCTCATGCGTGGAGCGCCCCTTAACCGTTCGCTTTTATAGAACGCTTGATACATTTATATCTATTTTACTTAAATTACCACCAAAGGGATACTCCGCCTCAACCGTTTACGGACTCAAAGATGATGACTGTGGAGTCGATGCATGAACTGGAGTGAAGCCCTCCCCACCCTGCTACTGAGCGCCGTTCCCCTACTGCTGGCCCTGGGAGCGGCATTCAGTGCCCGCCAGGCAAGCCCCGACCCGGCCTGGCGCCTCGCCAAAGTTTCCACATCCAGCGCGCTGCTACTGGCCATCGGTCTGTTGGCCTGGGCGCTGGTTCCGGGCGCTGAGGCCGGATTCTGGCAGTCCGCCCCACTCAACCTGGTGATGCTGACGCTGGTGAGCTTCATCGGCTTTGTGGTGGTCCGTTACAGCGCCCAATATCTTCAGGGGGAGCCTCGCCAGACCCGCTTCGCCGCTCTGGTGCAGGCGGTGTTCGCCGCCGTCAGTGTCGCGGTGCTTAGTGACCACTTACTCCTGTTTCTGGCGGCCTGGCTGGGCATCAGCCTGGCCATGCACCAATTGCTGATGTTCTACCCCGAGCGCCCGCGCGCCGCGCTGGCGGCCCACAAGAAGTTCCTGTTTGCCCGGGCTGCCGAGCTGTGCGCCCTGAGTGCCTTTGCGCTGCTGTACCTGCACCACGGTACCGGGCACATCAGCACCATCGTCGCCGCCTATGCCGAGCCGGCATCCCTGACCCTGACCGAGCACTTGGCAGCCGGCCTGCTGGCGATGGCCGCGTTGATCAAATGCGCCCAGTTGCCGCTGCACGGCTGGCTGATTCAGGTGGTGGAAGCCCCCACCCCGGTGTCCGCCACCCTGCACGGCGGGGTCATCAATCTGGGTGGTTACCTGCTGTTGATGTTTGCCCCGCTGGTGCTGCAGTCCGCTCCGGCACAGGCCCTGCTGCTGGTCGTGGCGGGCCTGAGCAGTGTTTTGGCCGCCCTGGTGATGATGACCCGCATCAGCATCAAGGTCCGCCTGGCCTGGTCCACCAGCGCCCAGATGGGCCTGATGCTGGTGGAAATCGCCCTGGGCCTGGTGGAACTGGCGCTGCTGCACCTACTGGCCCACTCCTGTTACAAGGCCTACGCCTTCCTCAGCTCTGGAGAGGCCGTCGTTCAGGACCGGCAGCGGCGGCTGGCCCCGGCCCGTACGCCTCCGATCGGCCAGTGGCTTGGCGCCGGGCTGTGCAGTGTTCTGCTGGTGGCCGGGCTGCTGTCTGCGGGTCACTATGGCCTCGGCCTGGCCTGGCCGGAGACCTTCAGCCCCTGGGTGCTGCTCGCCCTGGCACTGACCACCCTGATGGCCGAGCGCGACAGCCGGCTCAGCGCTGGCTCACTGCTGCGCTTCGCTGCCCTGGCGGTCGTGCTGGCCGCCGTCTACTTCGGTCTGAAAACCCTGTTTGGCCTGTTTTTCCCCGACTACCCTCGGGCCACCCCACTGTGGGCGGACCTGTGGATGAGCACCCTGTTCGCCGCGCTGTCCATGGCCTATGCGCTGCTGCGCCACGGTGCCCACCGGCCCGCAGTCCAGCGGCTGGCGGTAGCGCTTTACGCCGGTTTCTATCTGGATGAATGGGTCACCAAAACCACGCTCAAACTCTGGCCGCACCGGCTCCCGACCCGGGCGCGCCCCAAGCAGTTACACCCCATCTCTGAGGAGGGTTTGCTATGACCGCGTTCGAGAAGACGTCCGCCCCACTGACCCGGGAGCCCGACACCACCGAGCAAGCCCGACTGCTGACCACGGCGCAAGAGCAGGCTCTGGATCGCGCTTGTTCCAGCATCGCCCCCAACTGGCCGCTGGACCGCATGATTGCCGTCAACCCGCTGTGGGCCATGCGCGAGCAGCCCATCGACGAGGTGGCCGCGCGCCTGTCATCGCTGGCCTATATCCACTCCCTGATGCCCCCCAGCCATTATCTGCAGCGCTGGCAGAATGGTGACATCCAGGCGGAGCACCTGACCCGGGCGGCGGCCGAGCTGGACTATCCCGGCAACTACCAGAACCTGCTGAAAGTGGTGAAAACACTGAGTGAACTGCCCCACTGGCACAACATCAGTGACCTGGTGGACGCCGCCCGGGACCGGCAGCACAAGATGGCCTGGCGGGACGAGATCATCCATCAGATCAGCCAGTTCTGTGCCGCCCATTACCAGGAGGACGGCCCGTTCAACACCGAGCGGCTGAACCCGCAGGGCGAGCGCTCGTCCAATCCCACGCTCTACCAGCAGTGGCTGCGCATTACCCGCGTGGACCGGGGTATTGCCATTCTGATGGCGGAGCCGGGCCTGGGACGGTTTTTCGACA
>NZ_DFTP01000082.1:18486-44386 GCF_002381585.1 Marinimicrobium sp. UBA4209 | reverse complement strand
GTGAAACCGGGCATGATGGTGTCGGCTTCGCGCTCGGCCAGATCCAGCAGGCCGGTCTGCAGACGGCTCAGCTCGCCGCTGATCACATCAATGGCATCGCGCAGGTAAAGGCGAATGTCGGTGGCCACCTGATCATTGCGCGAACGGCCGGTGTGCAGCTTTTTGCCGGCGATGCCAATGCGCTTGGTCAGGGCCGCCTCGATGTTCATATGCACATCTTCCAGGCTCACGGACCACTCAAATTTGCCCGCTTCGATATCGGCGCGTACACCTTCGAGGCCTTCAATAATCAGGTCCCGCTCAGCTTCGGTCAGCACCCCGACCTTGGCGAGCATGGTGGCATGGGCGATGGAGCCCTTGATGTCCTGAGCGTAGAGGCGATAATCAAAACCGACGGAGGCGGTAAAACGCTCCACAAAAGCATCGGTGGGCTCGGAGAAGCGACCGCCCCAGGACTGGTTGGTCGACTCGGTGTTTTGATCACTCTGGCTCATGAAGACACTCGCTGTAATTGGACGTAGATAATAATTGGTTCACAAATCGGGCGCGTAAATCGCCTCAGGGTGCGCAAAACGCGTAGGATAGCGGCACGAAAGGCGCACAGTATAACGTAATCGAGGCCTACTTTGACGGATAACCCAACAGCCAGACCCGCCCCCGGCGAGAGCACAAGCTTCCTGCCCAACCTGTGTGCACCCCAGGCGGTGCTGCTGCTGGTGTTGGTGGCGGAGCTGCTGGCGGTGTTGCTGGCCATGATCAACCGGGGCTTGGCCCAGCTCAGTTGGGATTCCATCGCCCTGTACTCCTTTCTGGTGCAGTGGATCGTGCTGGTTAGCGCGGTTCTGCTGTGCCGCCTGCAACCACGCCTGAACCGCTGTACCCCAGTGCGGGCCGGCGCTCTCAGCTACGGGCTGGTGCTGGCCGTGACGGTCATTTTCTCCCTGCTCGGGCAGTGGCTCTTGCAGGCCTTTCTGGGTGCCGAGCTTCGGCTCGACGGCTGGCAACTGGCGGAAAATCTGCTGGCCGCCGCCATTCTGGCGGGCATCGGCTTGCGTTACCTGTATCTGCAGCAGCAGCTGCGCAACCAACAGCAGGCCGAGTTGAGCGCCCGGATTCAGGCCCTGCAATCGCGCATTCGCCCTCATTTTCTGTTCAACAGCCTCAACAGCATCGCCAGTCTGATTGCCACGGCGCCGGACCGGGCCGAACGGGCGGTGGAGGATCTGGCCGGCCTGTTTCGCGCCAGCCTGGCCGAACCGGCGTTGATTCCCCTGAACCGGGAGTTGGCGCTGTGCCGGGGCTACCTGGCCATGGAGCAACTGCGCCTGGGAGACCGGTTGCGCGTGGATTGGCATCTGGACGAGCTGCCAGAGAGCACGCCCATTCCCGCCCTGTTGCTACAACCGCTGTTGGAAAACGCCGTTTTCCATGGCATCGAGCCGAGGCCGGAGGGGGGCGACATCCAGATCCAGATCGCCCGCTCCGGCAACCAGGTGGCGATCCGGATCGATAACCCCCTACCTGCCGACCGCCACCCGGAGCAGGCCCGGCAGACCAACCGCATGGCGCTGGATAATGTCCGCCACCGACTGCAGGCGCACTTTGGCCCGGCGGCGCGCTTGTCCGAGCGCCGCGAAGGCGGTAGGTTTAACCTGATCATCACTTACCCGACGGAGTGACCCATGGATGTCCTGATTGTCGACGATGAACCCCTGGCCCGCGAGCGACTGGCTCGCATGGTCGACCAGTTGGACGGCTATTCCGTGGTGGCCCAGGCCGGCGACAGCGCCTCGGCTCTGACCGCCATTGCCCACCACGACCCGGATGTGGTCCTGCTGGATGTCCGCATGCCGGGCGACGACGGCGTCACCGCCGCCCACCGGATCGGCGAGCTCGAGGACCCACCGGCGGTCATCTTCTGCACCGCCTTCGACGAGTATGCCCTGGATGCCTTCGGAACCCAGGCTGTGGGCTATCTGCTCAAACCCGTGCGCGCCGAACAGTTACTGGAAGTGCTGGAAAAAGCCCGCACGCCCAACAAGCTTCAGAAGCGGGCCCAGCAGGGCCGTCACCCGGCAGGTAAAGAACGCAGCCATATCAGCGCTAAAACACCCCGCGGCGTCGAGCTGATTCCCCTCGATAGCGTGCGCTATTTTATGGCCGACCAGAAGTACGTCACCGTCTATCACGACCGCGGCGAGCACCTGCTGGACGACACCTTGAAGGAGCTGGAAGAGGCCTTCGGCGATCGCTTTCTGCGCACCCACCGCAGCGTGCTGGTGTCGGTCAATCACATCCAGGCCATGGAGCGGGACAATGAAGGACACTATCAGGTGCGTCTGGCGGATACCGACCATCGGCCGCCGGTGAGCCGGCGACATGCCAGCGCGTTGAAGGAGCTGCTTCAGAAAATCTAGGGGTTTCTTATCGCTGCATCTTCCAGCCCATGGCGTTTGAGTTTTTTGTACAAGACGGATATTGAATTATCAAATTCGTCAAATCCCAGCTCAGCTCGAGTCTGCATTAGGTCTTGGAACAGGGCTTGTGATTGAACGTCGATGGAGTTCAAATCCGCGTCATTCAAAGTCACCTCAAACCGTTCCAATTGCGAGAGTATGAAATCCTCTCTCAAACCCGGCATGGGCAGGTCGCCCACACGACGCCTCAGTACTGCGGTCCAGGCAAGAGCATTAATGAGATGGCGTTTCGTGCTATCGCGCCGATCACTCACGTTCGCTCGCTGCGCCATGGCCACCTCATTTCCCGCCATTCGATCGACCGCCACGACCGAACCACGAACAGCCGCTTCGCGATAGAGAACCGCCGCTTTTTCCAGCTGGCCCTCTTTCCATGCCGCGTGCTCGGCAAGCCGTTGTATGGCAAAAATGTCCCCGGCGTCTGCGAGAGACTTTAGCGTTTCATGATCGTAAAATTCATACCCGAGAGAGTGCGTCTCAAAGCCACGGTCGAACGCCCACTGGCGCGCTTCCGCATCATCCTCGGCTGTAACCCCTGCCGCAGCCAACCAATCGGCACGGGTATCAAATACTGGTTCCGAGGCTTCGTCTGGCGGACTCAGCGGCAACTCATCTGAGCCCGACGATGCCATACGCCCCGCCAGACGATCACCCAGCTTTTGCCAGATGGCCTCTTCAGCTTGAATATCGGGAGAGTTTACCGAACGCGACCTGTCTTCTTCGGGGCTATCAATAGCTGATCCTTCCGGCAATGTGTCTTCGGAAGACAGATCAAGATACAAATAGATCGTGCCCATAATACCCAACGCCAATGACACTCCAATAGCTGCCTTTTGCACAACGACTCCTTCTGTTTTCCCTCTGCCAACGCCCGCGCTGAACGCTCGAAAAGTGAGTAATCACTGGTCCGAAATTACTTGCGTGCCCTCATTACTATAGGCCAACAATCTGGTCGAATCCTCCGGATCTACGCCATAACGGATAGCGGCGTTACTCACCTTGGAAGACAGGCTGCCAGCTAAGCGGTCTGACTCCAATGCCTGAATGATACTTTCCATGGACCAATCCATCGGCTGGTTTTCGTCAGGTGGCACCATTTTGTGGTAATTCATGTCACACCTCATATCACTCCCACAGCGAATGAACGAACCATGACGATACCGCGGCGCTCCAGGAAAGCAAACAACCTAACTAAGGATAATCGCTGTAATCATGCCCACTTTTTCTCTCACCTGGTCTGGTATCATCCCGCACTGACACGCACTCGCAACGGGATGAATTATGTCCGAGACCCTACGCATCGCCACCCGCAAATCCCTGCTCGCACTCTGGCAGGCCGAATACGTCAAGGCCGAGCTGGAGCGCCACCACCCGGGGCTGACCGTGGAGCTGGTGCCCCTGGTCAGCCGGGGTGACAAGATTCTGGATGTGCCCCTGGCCAAAGTGGGCGGCAAAGGGCTGTTTGTAAAAGAGTTGGAGCACGCGATTACCAGTGGCGAGGCGGATATCGCAGTGCACTCCATGAAAGATGTGCCCATGGAGTTCCCGGAGGGGCTCGGCCTGCCGGTCATCTGCCCGCGGGAAGATCCGCGCGATGCTTTTGTTTCCAACCGCTACGACCAGCTCAGCGATATGCCCGGCGGCACCGTGGTGGGCACCTCCAGCCTGCGCCGGCAGTGCCAGATTCTGGCCGCCCGGCCGGACCTGGAGGTCAAGTTTCTTCGCGGCAACGTGCAGACCCGCCTGCGCAAGCTCGACGACGGCGAGTACGACGCCATTGTCCTGGCCACCGCTGGCCTGGTGCGTCTGGAGCTGAAGGAGCGGATTCGCAGCCGCATCGCCCCGGAGGAGTCCCTGCCCGCGGGCGGGCAGGGCGCCGTGGGCATTGAGTGCCGCACCGAGGATTTGCGCACCATTGAGCTGATCGCCCCCCTGCACCACGAGCCCACCGCAGAGCTGGTATTGGCGGAGCGGGCCATGAACCGGCGCCTGGAAGGCGGCTGCCAGGTGCCCATTGCCTGCTATGCTATACCCAGTGATGAGGGGCTGTGGTTGCGCGGTCTCGTGGGCTCACCGGACGGCACGGAAATGCTCTACGATGAGATTCGTGGCCCGGTCGCCGAGGGTGAGGCGATGGGCATTGCGCTGGCCGAGCGGCTGCTGGCGGCGGGCGCCGACCGGATTCTGGCGGACGTGTACGGACGGGAGCTGAAGTGACCCGGAGCGCCGGAGCGGACACGCTGACCGGCCTGCAGGTGCTGGTCACCCGGCCCGAAGCCCAGGCCGAGGCCTGGGCGGACACACTCAGGGCGCGGGGCGCTCACGCGGTGGTCGCCCCCCTGCTGACGCTGAGCCCGGTCTCGACGCCCGAGGCGAAGCAGGCGATCAAACAGTGCATACTGGATTTCGACCTCTACCAGAAAGCGATTTTCGTCAGCCAGAACGCCGTCGCCTATGCGTTTGAATGGCTGGAGGATTACTGGCCGCAGTTGCCCATCCGGATCGAGTATTACGGGGTCGGCGAACGCACCGGCAGGGCGCTGGAAGCCTATGGCGTACCGGTGACCGCCTGGCAGTCGGACGGCGCCATGAACAGTGAGGCCCTGCTGGCGGCCCCCGAATTGCAATCCGTGGCGGGCGAGCGCATTGTGATCTTCCGCGGCGTGGGCGGCCGGGGCGTGCTGGCCGAGACACTGCGTGAGCGCGGTGCCCGGGTGGATTACTGTGAGTTATACCAACGCCAGTGCCCGGATGACGCCGCCACACAGCTGAACCAGGCGCTGGTGGAACTGAACGAAACACCCCTGATGGTGGCCTTACACAGTGGTGAGACCCTGGAAAACTTTCATCAGGTCCGCCGGGCACTGCCTTCCGACCAGGCTCGGCGCCTGGCCCGAGGGACACTGCTGGTGCCCGGGGAGCGGGTTGCCCAGCAGGCGCGCGCGCTGGGCTATACCCGCGTGCTGACCGCTGAAAACGCCACCGACCCGGGTATGCTGGCCGCCCTTGAACGCGCCGCCATCGACCCGACCCTTTTGCAGACAGACGGAACCCACGACTGTGACTGATAACGACCAGACCAACGACACCACCCAGGAATCCACGCCCCCCGCCGACAAGACACCGGCGGACACCACCAGTGACAGGGCGGACAAGGGCACCCCCAAACGCCCCAGCAAGAAAACACCGGCCAACAAAAGCGGCCGTGCGCACCGATGGGGCTGGTTGCTGCTGGTGTTGATCTGCGTCGGCCTGCCCCTGGCCGCTGGATACGGCGTCTGGTGGGTCTGGCAGGATCTGGAACAGCAGCGCGAGCAGGTGACAGCGCTGCAGCAGCGCCTGGCCGAGCAATCCCAGGCCCTCCGTCAGCAGGACCGCGCCCTCGACCAGTTGCCCGGTCAGCTCAGCAGCGATTTGCGAGCCGATGTGCAAAGCGCCCAGCGAGGCCAGGCCGAGATCATCAGCCAGATGGAGCAGCGCCTGAACCGGGTGGACCGCCGCCTGAGCGCCATCGCCAGCACCGACCGGGAGGACTGGAAGCTGGCCGAGGCCGAGTACCTGCTGCGCCTGGCCAACCAGCGCCTGGTACTGGAGCGGGACAGCCGCAATGCACTCGCCCTGGCGGAAACCACCGATGCCATTCTGCGCGACCTGGGCGATGCGGACCTGCTGCCGATCCGCCGGGCCCTGGCGCGGGACATCCAGGCCCTGAAGCTCGCCGATCAGGTGGATCGGGAGGGTCTGTACCTGCGGTTATTGGCCCTGAACGAACAGGTACCCACGCTGCCACTGGTGGAACCCATGCGCAGCACACCCGACAACACCGTCCCCGATGAAGCGTCGGCTGAAGCCAACACCGGACCCTGGGCAACCATCAAACAGAGTTTCGCCCGCCTGGTCGAGCGTATCAGTGGCCATATCCGGATTCGCCATCATGATCAGCCCATTGCCTCCCTGGCTGACCCGCGCGAGCAGTTCATTCTGCGCCAGCAACTGCAGTTGATGTTGGAGCAGGCCCAGGCGGCGCTGTTGCGGGAGCAGACCGAGCTCTATCAATCCAGCCTCACCCGCGCGGCCGACTGGCTCGAACAACACTACGCCCTCAATCCCCAGACCGAATCGGCCCTGTCCAGCCTGCGCGAGCTGGCCGCCGTCGATATCGCTCCCGAGCTGCCGGACCTCAATGACGCCCTGAAGCTGCTCGAGGTACACATCGAGCAACAACACCGGCTGTCCCCGGACTTTCAGCGCGCGCCGGGTGAGGAGTCCGACTCATGAAACGGACGCTGCTGATTCTGATTGTCGCGATGTTGCTCGGCGCGCTGACGCTGAGCGCCATTCAGGCCGACAGCGGCTATGTTCTGATAGCGCTGGGCAACACCAGTGTGGAAATGAGCTTCTGGCTGGCGTTGATGTTGTTGCTCGGAGGGCTGGGATTGATCTGGCTGGTATTGCGGCTGTTTCGGGGCAGCATCAGGGCGGGGCAGGCCGTCACCGAACGGCTGTTTTCTGGCACCAGCGCCCGGGCCCAACGGCGCACCGCCAGCGGCCTGGTCAGCTTCATCGAGGGGAACTGGAAACAGGCCCAGCGCAAACTGCTGCGCGCGGCGCCCAAATCCGGGACGCCGCTGATCAATTATCTGGCCGCGGCCCGCTGCGCCTTTGAGCAGGGCGATAATCACACCGCTCTGGAATTGCTGCACAAGGCCGAGCAGAGCAGCACCAACAGCGAGCTGGCGGTCGCCCTGACCCAGGCGCGTATGCAGCTGATGAGCCGACGCTACGAGCAGTGCCTGGCCACCCTGGAGCGGGTCAAACGCAAAGCCCCCCAACATCCCGTGGTACTCGACCTGTTGCGCCAGGTGTATATCGCCCTGCACGACTGGGAATCGCTCAAGCAGTTGATGCCCAGTCTCCGTGCGTACGGCAACCAGAACGAAGCCGCGCTTGAAGCACTCTCCAGCCAGCTGCACCGGGCCCTACTCGAGCAGGCCGGGCAGCGGGTCCGTGGGCTCGGCCCGGAGCGGGCGCGCGAGGCCCTGGTGGGCACCTGGAAAGACATCCCCAGCGCGGTGCGCAAACAACCCGATGTGGCGCTGTTGTACGCACAGCAATTGGTGGACAACGACCTGCACGTCGAAGCAGAAGCCCAGGTGCGCAAAACCCTGGAAAAACACTGGTCCCCCGAGCTGGTTCGGCTCTATGGCCTGATTCGGGCCAGCGATGCCGGACAACAGCTGATCACCGCCGAAAGCTGGCTGAAGAAGCGCCCCGCCGATGCCCTGCTGATGCTCACCCTCGGCCGCCTGAGCCTGCGCAATCAGCTGTGGGGCAAAGCCCGGGATTACTTTCAGAGCAGCCTGACCCTGCACAAGCACCCGGAAACCTGTGCCGAGCTGGCTCGTCTGTTGGCCCATATGGGAGAACACAAAAAGAGCACCGAGTACTACCAGCAGGGGCTGCTGTTGACCACCGAACGGCTCCCGGACCTGCCGCTGCCCAAAGAACCCGAGCCAACGCACTGACTTGCAGTCGCGACGGGGAAAGGCATAATACCGGGCAACCAGATCGAATAATAATAGGTTTACATCAAGAAGTAGGGAACCTATCACCGCTTAAAGGAGTTTGTCATGCCTCTGCCGGCACTGCTGCGGCTCGCGTTTGTCGTGCTACTCGCGCTTCGTTATCGTCTGAAACTCATCCTCGGCATTGTTGTCGCCGTGGTGATCGGGCTCAGCCTCACCTTCATTTCCGGAAAGATTTATCAACACCTGGATCGGGATCCGGACCGGGGCGCCATCGCGCTGGAAGACGGGGCCTTCGGGGAAAGCTACTCGACGCCCATCTACCTGGACCAGGGCTGGAGCCCGGCCGACACCCTCTGGTACTACAACACCACCCAGGGTTCGGCCCTGCTGCCCTATGACCTGTTCGTGGCCCTCGAGCAGCCCGCCTCGGAGGAGCTGTTCCGCTCGGACCACAACATGGACCGCTACCGCTACCTGCCCCAGAAACCCACCTTCTTCAATCCCGACGGTCTACCGGTGGGGTTTGCCAAGGACAGTTACCAGGGCAAAGACTATTTGGGCTTTACCTGTGCGGCCTGCCACACCGGCCAGGTGAACTATCAGGGCCAGGCCATCCGCATCGACGGCGGCCCCGCCCTGGCGGATATGGACGGCTTCCTGCACGGACTGGAAAAGGCGCTGTCGGCGGCCCGGGATATTCCCGCCAAACGGGAACGGTTTATTGATCGAGTCCTACAGCGGGACAATGACTATCGCTCGCCCGAGGCCGTCGAGGCGGACCTGGCCCAGTGGACCGAACAGATCCGCATGTACAACACCATCAATCACAGCCATATCCGCTACGGTTACGGTCGCCTGGATGCCTTTGGCCGAATCTACAATCGGGTGCTGCGCCACGTGGTCAACCGGGAACAGATGCGGGATCTATTGCTCGCCGCCGAAGGACCCACCGGCGAGCTGCTGCTCACCGAAGCCGAGGTGGACCGGGTTCTGGCAGGTATCGAGCCCACCCTGATCGATGATACGGCCTTCACCCGCATCGTAAGCCGCCTGCAGTCGAGCGACGAAGGGCTTCCCGGATTGTCCCAGCGCAACCTGTTGCGCTTGCGAAACCAGCTGCTTAACGAGCCGAATGCGCCGGTCAGTTATCCGTTCCTGTGGGACATCACCCACTCCGATTACCTGCAGTGGAACGGACTGGCCAATAACGCCGACCTGGGGCCCCTGGGGCGCAACGTCGGGGAAGTGATCGGGGTCTTTGCCAAATTGGACTGGGAAGTGAAAGAGCCCGGCTTCAGTCTGTCCGGACACCTAACCGGTCAGAGCAACAAACGGGAGCGCATCGCCTTCACTTCCAGCATTGATCTGGTCAACCTCCAGCGCCTGGAGGCTCACCTCGGTCGCCTTACCTCGCCGCAATGGCCGGAGGACATACTGGGCGAAATCAACCGGGAGCAAGCCGCCCTGGGCAAGCGCCTCTATGCCCAGCACTGTCAGAGCTGCCACCAGGTCATCGACCGCTCCGCCTGGGACCGTCTGGTGGTGGCCGAAATGACAGATATCGAGATACTGAAGACTGACCCAAAGGCGGCGGAAAACAGCGTAAATTATCAGGGAAAGTCGGGAAACTTCGAGAATACCTACCAGAACACAACCGTAGGCCCTCTGGTCCTGGAGGCGACCGCGCCCGCCGTGCAGATCCTCACCTCGGTAACCAAAGGCGCGGTTTCCACCCCCGATGCCGACAAAGGCCCACTCCGGCGCACCCTGGACTGGTTTTATGTGCTGGGGCTGTCCTGGTTTGATAATGACGTCAAATACAGCGTCAAGGCGGGGGACTATCGGCCGGATACCACGGCTCGCCCCTACCAGTCGCTGCTGGCCTACAAGGGCCGATCCCTGAACGGCATCTGGGCCACGGCGCCCTATCTGCACAATGGCTCAGTGCCCACGCTGTACGACCTGCTACTGCCGGCACGGGAGGAGGGTGACCCGGAAGAGGGGGCCTATCGCCCTGAGGTCTTTCAGGTGGGCAGCCGGGAGTTCGATCCGGTCAAAGTGGGCTTTCGCACCGAAGGCTACGAGGGTTTCACCCAGACCACGCACCGGCTTGGAGACCGAAACACGGGTCACGAATACGGCACCGATACCTTGACCGAGGCCGAGCGCTGGGCGCTGGTGGAGTATCTCAAGACCCTTTGATGCGCGGTGAGACAAATCTCACCAAACTGCCCGGAACCATTGGCGCGAAAAACACACCAAATGACGGCCTGCTCTAAAAACTAACGCCGGTAGGCGAGGTGTTTTTTGGTGTATTTCGCGCCAACTGCGTTTATCCTGTGGCCGTTTTGAGTATCGATTGTTGATTCCACCTGTGATCATGGCTGTATTGTGTTCCCTTAAGGCGACTCTCCGAGCGCCCCTTGTCCGTGCGTTGCCCGTTCTTTTGCTGTCCTCTCTGGCAGGGGCCGATAATGACCTGGCGCATCGCCCGGTCGATTTTGTTCAGGCCACCGAACAGTACGTAGTGGAAGAGGTGATGCCCCATATTCCGGGCGCGGCACTGGCCATCATTGCCAACGGGCAGATCGAACTGCTACGTGGCTACGGTGTGCGCAAGGTCGGCGGGAACGAGCCAATTAACCGGGACACACTGTTTCGCCTCGCCTCGGTATCCAAAACCATCGCCGGTACCGCTGCCGGGGTCGCCGTGAACGACCGGGCCCTGCAATGGCAGACGCCGGTCAGTCAGTTTCTCCCGCTGGATGTCAAAAACCCGGACTACCGGGATAAAATCACCCTGCAAAGCCTTCTGTCCCACACCACCGGACTGATGCCCCAGGCCTACACCAACCTGATCGAAGCCAATGTGCCCTACCAGAAGGTGATCGGGCGGCTGGACGAGGTGGCCTTCATCTGCCCACCATCCACCTGCTACAGCTACCAGAACGTGGCCTTCAGCCTGGTAGGGGACCTTCTGATGGCGGCGACCGGCGAGCGCTACGAAGACTTCACCCGCAGACGCCTGTTTCAACCACTGGGCATGAAAACCGCTTCCTTCGGTTGGCGGGCGTTTACCAGCAACTCCAACCGGGCCACGCCCCATATCAAACGGCGCGGCCGCTGGGCACCCGTAGAACCCGACCGGAACTACTACAATGTGGCGCCGGCGGCCGGCGCCAATGCCAGTATTGCCGATATGGCTCTGTGGGTCCGCGCCCAGCTGGGACAGCGCCCCGACGTGCTGCCCCACGAAGTGCTCGACCAGTTGCACAGCCCCCGGGTTGCCACCAGTTACCGTCAGGCGCATTATCGGGCCCACCCCGAGCTGCGCAACATTCACTACGGCCTGGGTTGGCGAGTATTCGATTTTGGCGAGCACCGCCAGTTCGTCCACCATGGGGGTTGGGTGCAGGGCACCCGTACCGAGGTGCTGTTCAACCGGGAGCTGCAGCTCGGGCTGGTGTTTCTGTCCAACTCGGAGAACCGTTATGCCCGGGAGGTCGTATACCGCTTTCTCGAGCTGTTCACCGACTACTACCGCCAGGTGGAAGCCCCGATTCTGCTGCAACAGGCCCGACAGGCACCGCCATGACCCCAGAGTTCATCGATCGCATTGACGCCGTCAGTCCCGAGGACTGGGACCGCCTCTGCCCATCGGATTACCCCTTTACCCGGCACGCCTTCCTGGCGGCACTGGAAGACAGCGGCAGCGTCGGAGCGGACACCGGGTGGCAACCTCAGCACCTGCTGTTACGCGACGACCAGGGCGACCTCAGGGCGGCGATGCCGGTGTACCGCAAGGATCACTCCTACGGCGAATACGTGTTCGACTGGGGTTGGGCCCAGGCCTACGCCGAGCACGGGCTGGACTATTACCCGAAACTGATCAGCGCCATTCCATTTACCCCCTGCACGGGCCCGCGGCTGCTGGCGGCGGGGCAGGAGGCCCAGTATTGGCCCGCGGCCATCGCCGCCCTGCAGCAGCAAACCCGGACCCTGGGCGCCTCGGGTTGGCACTGCCTGTTTCCCGACGAGACGCAGGCCGAGGCGCTGCGGCCAGCCGGGTTGGCGGAGCGCACCGGCTGCCAGTTCCACTGGATAAACCGCCAGTATCGGGATTTTGAAGATTTTCTCGGCCAGCTCAGCTCCCGCAAACGCAAGAACCTGCGCAAGGAACGTCGCCAGGTCGCCGACCAGGGCTTTCACTTTCAATGGAAAGTCGGAGCGGACATTCAGGACGAAGACTGGACGCTGTTTTATGGCTTGTACCAACTGACTTACCTCAAGCGCAGTGGCCACGGCGGCTATCTGACCCCGGCGTTTTTCCGCCAACTGGGTGAGCGGATGCCCGAGCAGACCCTGATGGTGCAGGCTCGGCTGGGGGAGGAAACAATTGCCGCCGCCCTGTTCCTGTTCGACCGCAACACCCTGTATGGCCGCTACTGGGGCTGTCGGGCGGAATTTGAATTTCTGCACTTTGAAACCTGCTACTATCAGGGGCTGGATTTTGTCCTGGAACGAGGACTGGCGCGCTTTGACGGTGGCGCCCAGGGCGAGCACAAGCTGGCCCGGGGCTTCGAGCCCCGGCTGACCACCTCGTTTCATCAGCTGGTGGAGCCGGCCTTTCAGGAGGCGGTGCAACACTTTGTGGCGCGCGAGCGTGAGGAGGTATTGGGCTATCTCGACGCGGCCCGGGCACACCTCCCGTACCGGCAGACGGGCCGGCAATGAGGTTCGCAACCGGCGCCTAAATCAGGTTAAATAGCGCCTCTTTGCCACGGATTCGTCGAGCCACCCCATGCCTCAACCGTCTCTCACAAGGTCCCGACCGTTTCTGCATCCCGGCCGTATTCTCGACTGCCTGGACGAAATCGATCAGAGCCCTGACGCCTACCAACTGAGCCGCCCCCGGGCCCTGCGCCGAGTGTTCGTTACCCTCGCCAGCGTCAGTGTCTGCCTGCTGATTCTGCACTACGCGAAGAACTCCTACCTGCTGTACGAGCTGCTCGGTTGGCTGGCGCAGTTGCAGTCCCTGCCAGGCGACCACTACACCAACGATCTGCTTCAGTCCCAGTGGCGACATCTGCTGGGCTATGCCTGGTGGACCGGATGGCACCTGATCTGTTTTCTGTTGATTCCGGCGTTGGTGATCCGATACCTGTGGCGCGAGCGGGTGAGCGATTTTGGCTGGCGCTGGGGCGAAACCCATCGGCATTGGCGGGGTTACCTGCTACTGCTGAGCCCGATTCTGGTGTTTGTGGTTCTGGTGAGTCAGGGGGAAGATTTCGTCAATCACTACCCCTTCTACCCCCACGCGGGGCGCAGTTGGCTGGATTTTCTGGCCTGGGAAGCGCTCTATATGACCCAGTTCGTGGTGCTGGAATTCTTTTTCCGGGGTTACATGCTGCGGGCGGTGCAGCCCGCACTCGGGGCCAATGCGATCTGGATCATGTGCGTACCCTACCTGATGATCCACTTCCCCAAGCTCTGGCTGGAAGCCACCGGGGCCATCCTGTTTGGCCTGTTTCTGGGTATACTGGCGCTGCGCTCGCGCTCAATCTGGGGCGGTGTGCTGGTCCATGCCGGGGTCGCACTGAGTATGGATATCGCCGCCCTGATTCAGAAAGACCAACTGCCCACTCAGTGGTGGCCCTTCTGATGCGCGCCGATCGCTGCCTGAGGTGATTCAAAGCAACGACCGGCCTGATCGGCGGACAGCGGGCGCGCAAAGTAATAGCCTTGCCCCAGCTCGCAACCAAGCCCCGCCAGGCAGTGCGCGACGTCTTCGCTTTCGATTCCCTCGGCGATCACCCCCAGCTCCAGTGCATGGGCCATGGAAATGATGGCCCGCACCAGGTGCAGGCCGGTGCTTTCCTTGATCTTGGCGGTAAAGCTCTGGTCGATCTTGAGCACCTCCAGCGGAAATCGCTGCAGATAACTCAGCGACGAGTAGCCGGTGCCAAAATCATCCACCATGATGCCGCAGCCCATGGCGAGAAGCTGACGCATCCGGTCCACGATCTGCGGGTTGTCATCCACCAGAATACCCTCGGTCAGCTCCAGCTTCAGCTGACCGGGCTGGACGCTGTGCTCACTCATGGCCGAGCGTACCGTCTCGATCAGGTTCGCCTGGAAAAACTGCACACTGGACAGGTTCACGCTGATATAGAAATCCTGCTCCGCCCCCTCGTTCCGTTGCCATTGCCCGATCTGCCGACAGGCCTCACGCAGGACCCAATCGCCGAGAGGATTGATCAGGCCAGTCTCCTCGGCCAGGGCGATAAACTCGCCGGGAAAGACGCGGGAACCATCGGGTTTGCGCCAGCGGATCAGGGCTTCGAACCCGGTCAACTCACCGTCCGGCAAGCGGACGATCGGTTGATACAACAGTTCAAACGCCTCGTCTTTCAGCGCCTGACGCAGGTCCCGCTCCAGAGCCAGACGCCCCTGGGCGCTCTGGTGCATGACCGCATCAAACACACAGCTGCGGGTCTGGCCCTGCTGTTTGGCCCGCTCTTTGGCGAGGGTCGCATCCCGGTAGAGTGCTTCGGCGTCGCGATAGCGGGGATGAAACAGAGCAATACCCACACTCAGAGAGAGAAAGAACTCCTGCTCCCCCAGCCGAAACGGCTGCTCAAAGGCCTGGTGCAACCGCTCCGCATCCCGCTCAATCAACTGAACCTGGGGAGCGCCCTCAAACAAAACTGCAAACTCGTCTCCGCCGACCCGGGAAACCAATCCCGACCGGGGCAGAGCCGACTTGATTCGCCGGGCGATGACCTTGAGCAACTGGTCGCCCTTGCTCATACCAAAGTTGTCATTGATCAGTTTGAACCGATTGACGTCCACAAACATCACGGCGAAAGGCGGCGTCATCGAGTCCGAGCGAGGCCGTTGGGCCCACTCATTGACCAAGGCGCTCAGCCGGTTCATAAAAAACTTGCGGTTGGGTAGGTCCGTCAAGGGGTCATTGAATGCCAGGTAGCGAAGCTCCTGCTCCATCTGTTTGCGCTCGGTAATGTCAAAGGCGCTACCCAGATATCCCCTGGCACCACTCTGCAGGCGCCCCAGCGTCACATACAGCCACCGGTGATGACCCTGCTTGGTGGTAACAAAGGTTTCCCGGTACAGATGCTCATCCTGAGCACGGGCGGTGAATTCCAGATCGGGATCAAAACCAAGCAGATCGGACACCGGCATCTGGTACAGCTCGCCCTCGCTGTAGCCGGTGATGACACTCATTGCCGGATTGATGTAGTCGAACGACTGCTCGCAGGTAAAAATGCCGCTCTCGCTGGTTTGCGCCAGCAGCTCGAAACGCTTTTCGCTGCTGCTCAGGGACGCGCTGATCAGACTGAACCGACGATCGAGCAGAACCGCGAGGAAGAGCAGCGCGATGATGATGGTCACCGCCACCGACACCAGAATGCTCAACACCTGATAGTCCATGGCCAGACCAATGACTTCGCCCTGCGAACTGGGCACAAACTCCGTGGCGGCCATGGCCACATAGTGCATGGCGGACACCGCCAGGCCAAGAATGGTCGCGCCAATCAAATAGGCCCAGATTCGGCGCACATGCCGCAGCAACCAGATATTACTGCCCAGCCCCAGCCAGGCGACCCCGACTGCGACCACCAGAGAGAGCACAAACAGGCTCGGTCGGTAATGCATGCTGACCGCCGCCATCAGGGCCTCCATGCCCACATAGTGCATGGCACCCACACCCAATCCGAGCGACAGGGCCGCGATCCAGAGGCGGTGTTTTCTGGGCAGGGGCAGGCGGGCACAGAGCAGGGTGCCAGCGGCGCCGAGCACAATCGGCACCATCGACAGGAAGGTGATACCGGGCGAGTAGGTCACCGCCACCGGCAGACGGTGCGCCAGCATCGCGGTGAAATGCATCGCCCAGACGCCGCAACCCATGGCCAGGGCACCGGCCAACACCCAGCCCCAGCCCGAGCGGAGCGAAGCGGCGGAACGGCAGCGCTCCAGAACCGGCAACAAGGTCGAGGCGGCCAGAATCGCCAGAAGTACCGCCAGAAGCACCAGACCCGGATTATGCTCGGCCATCAGGGGCACACTGTCTTCCGGAAGAGGATCAAACCGCCATATCATACTGCTACTCATCATTATCGTTATTGCCGGAAGGGATAACCTCCATTCCGATGTTATAACCGCTCCAGGTAGCGTTTCAGAGCGGATTGCTTTTCTTCGTCCTGGTCGACGAACCGCACCGTCACCCGAACCACCTGGGTATCGGGATTGGCCTCGGCCGCCTGAAGGCTGTGTATATAGCCATTGAGTTGCGACGGTGCCTCGCCCTCATCGGATTCGATATCCACCACCACGGCGTCAAACAGGCGGGGCAGGGCATCGGTACGCTGAATCAATCCGGTCAAGGCATCGGGAGACAGCTCCCGCAGCACACAGCGCAACCCCTCACCTCGGTTGCCGAGCCGCAACTGGGCCCGACCCTTGAGTTTCTTGGTTGAAGAGGAGGATGGCCGGGATTCCGGTTTCGGGGAGCGCGCTGCACCGCCGGTCAGCACATTGACCGAGTGCGCCGCGACCCCCTGGGCCGCGCTGTGAGCACCGGCTTTCGGGACTTTGCCCACGCGCGCCAACTGCTTGGTCACCTTGCGCAGAAGCTCTTCCGGGGTAAAGGGTTTGACCAGATAATCCGAAGCACCGGCCTCGACGGCCGCCACCACATGGTTTCGATCGCCCCGGCTGGCGACCATGACGAAGGGCACATCGCCCCCTTCGGCCTGCTGGCGGACCGTGCGCAACAACTCTTCGCCGCTCATGTTGGGCATTTCCCAGTCCGACAGAATCAGATCCATCGTCTGGTTTTTCATCGCCGCCAGCGCCCGATTGCCATCCACCGCTTCGAACACCTCCACCCCGGGAATGCGTTCACGGAGCTGTTTTTTCACCATATCGCGGATGAAGCTGGCGTCATCGACCACCAGAATGCGAATTGCCATTCAGTCACTCTCACGTTGTTTTTTGGCATACCGACAGGACGGGTATCGGCCGAACATGCCCAATAATGAGTAAGGGTAGCCGATTATGACGCCAATGGGGAATGCTCAGCCGGCAGAAAAGCGGCGTACGGGCGATTGCGTGGGGGCGGTTACGTAAGCCGGCTCCGGCAGTGGCGCCTGGCTGGCCTCTACCGCGGCCCGCATCCAGAACAACAGTTCGGAGGAGTCTTCAAGGACCACGTCGGGCAGTTGGTAGAAATGACTGACGGAAGAACCGGCGCCGCGCGGCTGAAGGGCGGGCATCGCCCGGTCAAGGTAGGGCTGGCGCGAGGCGTCGTCGACCCGGAAGTAGAGCCGATCGTCCGCCATGATCGCGAACAGGTGCTGCTGATGATAGAGCCCGATACCCGCAAAAATGCGCCGGTAAGACACCGGTGCCACTTGGGACAAGTGGTGCAGAGCGCGACTGAGTGCGGGCTGGCTGACAGACAAGGGTCACTTCCTTTGGTTAACAGGTGGCTTCAAGCCGCAGGTAAAACCGCTGGACGGCGCGAGTGTCCCGACTCTGGATTCAATTTTACGCGCCCTGCGAAAGGATGTAAGGGCGCGTTAAGATCATTTTGTTGTTTCGAACATTGTTTTTATGCGCTATCGCGAGTAAATACCCACTCGAGACCCTTGGACAGAGTTTCGTTGTAAGCATAGCCGTCAACATCAAACGCCTTCAGCGCCTCGACATCCTGGATGCGGTTCTGAATCGCGTAGGCCGCCATCATTCCGCGGGCCTTCTTGGCGTAAAAACTGATGATCTTGTACTGACCGCTTTTCCAGTCCTTGAAGACCGGCGTGATCAGCGGCGCCGAGAGCCGCTTCGGCTGGACCGATTTGAAATACTCATTGGAGGCGAGATTCACCACCACCGGGTTCTTCAGGGTAGCGAGTTGCTCGTTGATGGCCTGGGTCAAGCGCTCGCCCCAGAATTGGTAAAGGTTGTCACCGCGCGGATTCGCCAGCTTGGTGCCCATCTCCAGGCGATAGGGCTGAATCAGATCGAGCGGGCGGAGCAGCCCGTAGAGTCCGGACAGGATGCGCAGATGTTTCTGGGCAAAGGTGAAATCGCCGGCCTTGAATTGCTCGGCATTCAGGCCGGTGTACACGTCCCCCTTGAACGCCAGGGCCGCCTGTTTGGCGTTGCTCGAGGTGAAGGGTGTGTGCCACTGTTGGTAGCGGTCGTAGTTGAGCTGACCGAGCTTGTCGCTGAGGCTCATCAGGCTGGAGATGTCCTGGGGCGCCAGATCTCTGAGGACGCCAATCAACTCCCGGGACTGGTCCAGAAAATCCGGTTGGGTCGCTTTGTCGGTGACCGGCGCGGTTTCGAAATCCAGGGTCTTGGCGGGGGATAGCAACATCAACATAACGCAAACGCTCACTGTCGGTAAGGCGGTTTAGTAAGGGCAGGCATGTGCTGCCGTTTTGCGGCTCCAGCGGACTACTTTGGCTTCACTGCTTTAGCTTCATTACTCTGGCTTCATTACTCTGGCTTCAACACATCCTGCCACCAGTTCAGCGGCGTCGAGCCATCGGTCGGGTCGTACACATTGCCGTACATCCAGGTACTGTCCGGGTCTTTGCCCAATACCTCGTTCATGAGCTTTTCGATGGTTTCAAACCCGCAGCTGACGTGGATGGAGATCACCAGCATACGATCATTGTGCAGATCCAGCTCACCCCCGAGCTTTTCCAGCGCCGGCACCAGCGCATCGGCAATGGGCGCCATATCGCCCTTGGTGAACACCCGCAGACTGAGATTGCCGCTGCGCCGCACCAGCTCGATTTCCTGGGTCTGGGGTAGCAGCCGCACGGTGTCGCCGCTGGCAATGCCCTGGGCAAAAGCGGGGGAGCGCACCAGCTGCAGGTCGCCGGATTCCAGTTCATTGACCGGCAACTGTTCCACAATCGGCTGGCCGTCCGGCCGGGTACCGGCAAATAATTCGATGGTGCGCAACGCTTTCTTCATTCGGGTCCCCCTGCTATAAAGGGCAACATTATACACACTGAGCCCATTGAACCCGATGGGCCCATGCCGTCACTGGAGGACCTCTCTCATGAAACGCTGTCTGTCTCTGCTGGCCGTCACTGGCCTGATACTGGGCGCCACGGCCTGTTCCGTCAATCCGGTCACCGGGGAGCGTCAACTGACCCTGATGTCCGCCGATCAGGAGCTGGCGATCGGCGCCGAAAACTATCAGCCGAGCCAGCAATCCCAGGGGGGCCGTTACGTCGTCGACCCCGAATTGGGGCTCTACGTCAGCCAGGTCATGGACAAGCTCGCGGGGGTCAGCGATCGTCCCGGCCTGCCCTATGAAATCGTGGTGCTGAATAACGGGGTCCCCAACGCCTGGGCTCTGCCCGGCGGCAAGATGGCGATTAACCGGGGGCTGTTGGTGGAACTTGAGGACGAGGCTCAACTGGCGTCGGTGCTCGGCCACGAAATTGTCCATGCCGCCGCACGCCACAGCGCCTCGCAGCAAACGCGCAATGTGCTGTTGCAGGCCGGAATGCTAGCCGCCGGAGTGGCCGCTTCGCAGTCCGATTCCGAGTATGCCGGGCTGGCCATGGGTGCAGTTGGAGTGGGCGCCATGGCCTGGCAGGCCAAGTACAGCCGCAGCCACGAGCTGGAATCGGACCGCTATGGCATCCAGTACATGGTGGAAGCCGGCTACGACCCCCAGGCCGCCGTAGAGCTACAACAGACGTTCGTTCGACTGTCGGAAGGTCGGCAGAGCAACTGGCTGGACGGGCTGTTCGCCAGCCACCCCCCGTCTCAGGAGCGGGTGAACGCCAATAAGGCGCTGGCCGAGCAGTACGGTGGGGGCGTGCGCAACAAGGCGGCCTTCGATCGGGCCATGGCGCAGTTGCGGCGCGATCAGCCCGCCTACGAGCAATATCAGCAGGCCCAGAAAGCCGCATCTGAAAAACAGTATGACCGCGCTCTGGCCTTAGTGGAGCAGGCCATTGACCACCAGCCCAAAGAAAACCTGTTCTGGGAGCTGAAAGGGCAGTTGTTAATGCAGAAAAAGCAGCCCGGCGAGGCCATTGCCGCCTTTGACCGCTCCATCGCGGCCAACCCGGAGTTCTTCCGCCCGCTGGTCTACCGGGGTCTGCTGCATAAACAGCAGAACAACACCCGCCAGGCGCGGGCGGATCTGGAGCAGAGTCGCCAGCTGCTGCCGACCCAGCTTGGCAGTTACCACCTGGGTGAGCTGGCCCAACAGCGAGGCGATCGCGAAGCGGCCGTGAGTTACTACCGTGAAGTGGCCTCCGGCGGCGGCGAGCTGGGTGAAGCCGCGCAGAGCAAGCTCTCGCAGTTGGGCGTGCAGGCCGGGTCCTGACCGTCCGGAACACCGGGAGTCGGGCTCACCCCGGCTCCCTAATTCGGTATACTGCGCGCTTCGAAGCACCCAGACTCCATAATCATAATGCCCGAAGACACCCAGACTCCTAAGCCACTGGCCGCCGTTCGTGCGCTGATCCGCGCGCTTGACGCCTGCACCGAAGGGCTCGGGCGCACCGTCGCCTGGCTCGCCCCGGTCATGGTCGTCATTACCTGCACCGTCGTATTGCTGCGCTACGGCCTGGGACAAGGCTCGGTGGCACTACAGGAGTCTGTCACCTATATGCACGCCGCGCTGTTCATGCTCGGGGCGGGCTATGCGCTCAAGCACCACAAGCAGGTACGGGTCGATATTCTCTATCGTCGCTTCAGCCCCGAGGGGCGCGCCTGGGTGGATGCCCTGGGCAGCCTGGTGTTTCTGATCCCCCTGGCGATTTTTATTGGCTGGATCAGCCAGGACTTCGTGCGCAGCGCCTGGCGCATCCGGGAAGTCTCGGCCGACTCCGGCGGCCTGCCCTGGGTTTATCTGCTAAAGAGCCTGATTCCTCTACTGGCGGTGACGCTAGTGCTGCAAGCGGTCGCAGAAGTCCTGCGCAATCTCTTGCGACTGATGGGCTATCCGGCCCCCGACAGCGCGCCAACCGATGCGGCCGGGGAGGAGGAATGCTGATCGAGCTGATTCCACTGCTGATGTTCGCCGCGGTCTGCGCGGTATTGATGCTCGGCTATCCGGTGGCCTTTACCCTGGCCGGTGTGGCCCTGGTGTTTGCCGGGTTCGGCATCGTGACCGGCGTCTTTGAGCCCAACCTGTTGCGCACTTTTCCCAGCCGCATCTACGGCATCATGGCCAATTACACCCTGGTGGCTGTGCCCCTGTTCGTCTTTATGGGCACCCTGCTGGAAAAATCCCGGCTAGCGGAAGAGCTTCTGGAAAATATGAGCCGCGCCTGCCGAAGCCTGCCCGGCGGACTGGGCCTGTCGGTCATCATTGTGGGTGCGCTCCTCGCCGCCAGTACCGGTATCGTGGGCGCCACCGTGGTGACCATGGGCCTGATTTCGCTGCCCACCATGTTGCGCCAGGGCTATCACCCGTCGCTCGCCGCAGGCACCATCTGCGCCACGGGCACCCTCGGGCAGATCATCCCGCCCTCCATCGCCCTGGTATTGCTCGGTGACGTCCTGTCCAATGCCTACCAGCGGGCCCAACTCTCTCAGGGGGTATTCAGCCCGGAGACGCTTTCGGTGGGGGACCTGTTTGTCGGCGCGCTGATCCCTGGACTGGTACTGGTCAGCCTCTATCTGCTGTACATGCTTCTGGTCGCCCGGTGGCGGCCCACGCTCGCGCCCGCCGCACCGAGTGAGGAGCGGATTTCCACCGGTCGTCTGTGGCTCAGCCTGGTGCCCGTATCGGCGCTGATCATTCTGGTACTGGGCTCTATCCTGTTGGGTATTGCGACACCGACCGAAGCCGCCGGCGTGGGCGCACTCGGCGCCGCGCTACTGGCCCTGCTCAAAGGCAAGCTCGACCTCGCCCGGCTCAAAGAGGTGGCCCGCAGCACCACCATGACCAGTGCCATGATTTTCACCATCCTGATTGGCGCCTCGCTGTTCTCCCTGGTTTTCCGGGGTTTCGGCGGGGAAGAACTGGTGGAAGGCTTCTTCCATCAATTGCCGGGCGGGGTGTTCACCGCCATGCTGGTGGTGATGGTGATCATTTTTCTGCTGGGCTTTATTCTCGATTTTATTGAAATCACCTTTGTGGTCGTCCCCATTGTGGGCCCGGTGCTGCTGGCCATGGGGGTCGACCCCATCTGGCTGGGGATCATGATTGCCCTCAACCTGCAGACTTCTTTCCTGACCCCGCCGTTTGGCTTCGCCCTGTTCTACCTGCGTGGGGTGGCGCCCGCCTCGGTCGCCACCAGTGCCCTGTATCGTGGCGTGATTCCGTTTATTGTGCTGCAATTGCTGGTACTCTGTGCTCTGGCGCTGTGGCCGGGGCTTGCCACCTGGCTACCGCAGCAACTATCCCTGTAAAATCAGCATTCCATTACTGAATTATTCGAGGTACTGAGTTCATGGCCATGCAAGGCATTGATGAGGATCCCACCCCCCACGGTGAACTGACCCTGCAAACCCTGTCCATGCCCGCCGACACCAATCCCTATGGCGATATTTTTGGCGGCTGGTTGATGACCCAAATGGATCTGGGTGGTGCGATTCTCGCTCAGGAAGTGGCCAAGGGCCGGGTCACTACGGTGGCCGTGGGCAGTATGGTGTTCTTGCGGCCGGTACCCGTAGGAGCAACCGTCAGTGTTTATGCCAGCACACTGGATGTCGGGCGCACCTCCATCCGCACCCTGATCGAAGTCTGGATCAAGGAGTGCGGTAATCGCGACATGACCAAAGTGACTGAGGGCGAATTTGTTTATGTCGCCATCGACGACAATGGCCGGACCCGGCCGGTGCCCAAATAACCGTCCTCCCAGAAGCGCGCGGCTTTACAGTCGCGCCTGCTCGACCCCGCCAAAATCCCGTACTTACACGACTTTACTAACAAATCTTAACCGCTACCTTTACAGTATTCTGCTAGCTTTTAATGACCCGATGGGTTCGCAAATACAGTTGAAGGAAGACAGGTCCATGATAAAAGACGATGCTCAACGCTACGGTTGGTTGTCCATCACCGTGCACTGGCTGTCCGCTCTGTTGGTGATCGCCATTTTTGGCATTGGATTCTACATGGTGGACCTGACGTACTACGACAAGGGCTATCACGAACTCCCCAAACTGCATGTCAGTCTCGGACTGTTGCTGGCCATGCTGTTGATTGTGCGAATCGGCTGGCGGGTCAGTCAGCGGGGTAAGCCACAGCCGCTGCCCAACCACAGTCGTAAGATCCGCCTCGGGGCAGCTGCAATGAAACATCTCCTGTATCTGTTGATGCTGGTGATGGTCGTGACCGGCTATCTGATCAATACCGCCAAGGGCGATCCCGCGGATTTTTTTGATCTGTTCAGTGTGCCCGCCACCTGGCAGTTGAGTTCTGATGGCGTCGATCTGGTTGGAGAAATCCATGAGATCGCCGCCTGGCTGCTGATTCTTCTGGCGCTCGCCCACGCCGGCGCGGCGCTTTGGCACCATTTTGTGATCCGGGATCGGACCCTGCTGCGTATGCTTCGCCCTGGTAAATCCGACCCCAAACCGTAAGCCACTTTTGTTTCTCAACCGTTAAGGAGTAAGACCATGAAAAAGACGTTAGCCGCATTGACTCTGAGCAGTATTGGTTTGGCCAGCGTTCCGGCAGTGGCCGCCGATTATGTGATCGACACCGAAGGCGCACACGCCGCCATCAACTTCAAAATTCAGCACCTGGGCTACAGCTGGCTGACCGGTCGATTTAACGACTTCGAAGGCAGCTTCAGCTACGACGCCGACAAGGTCGAAGACAGCAAAATCACCGTGACCGTCGATACCAGCAGCATCGACAGCAATCACGCGGAACGGGATAAGCACCTGCGCAGCGATGATTTCCTGAGCACCGACAAACACGGCGAAGCCAAGTTTGTCAGCAAGCGCATTGAAAATGTCGAAGACAATGGCGAAGAGTTTGATGTCGTTGGTGACCTGACCCTGCACGGTGTCACCAAAGAAATCACCATCGAAGTGGAAAAGGTCGGCGAGGGTGAAGATCCCTGGGGCGGCTACCGCGTTGGCTTCGAGGGCGACGTTGAGCTGACCCTGAAAGACTTTGGCATCGACTATGATCTGGGCCCGGCATCGCGCGTGGTCCACATGGAACTGCACATCGAAGGCATTCGTCAGTAAACCTGATTTTGCCTTGACCAAAAAAACAGCGGGGCCTTTGTGCCCCGCTGTTTTTTATGCCTGCGCCAATACGTTGATTATTCTTCCCCGTCGGACCCGGCCCCGTCCGCTTTTACCTGCTCGCGAATGTCGTAATAGGTGTGTTCCGTTATTTTGTGATAGTCGGTCACGTCCGCCAAAAAGGTCCGATAGGAGTCCCACACTTTTTGAAACAGCGGATCTTCCTCGGCCTGCAGTTCGAAGAGTTCCCTGGAGATATCATATAGGCGTTGAATCACATCGTCCGGTAAGCGCCGCAGCTCTGTCCCCTCTTTCGCCACCATATCGTTCAGCGCGCGAGGATTTCGCGCGGTGTATTGATCCAGCATATCCTGATTCGCGGCGCGGGCCGCGTGGGTGACAATGGCCTGAAGGTCATCCGGCAATGCCTCGAAAGCGGGCTTGTTGACCAACAGCTCCAGCGTCGAACCCGGCTCCTGCCAACCCGGGTAGTAGTAATACCGAGCGATCTGATCAAACCCGAAGGCCTGATCGTTGGACGGTCCCACCCATTCGGCAGCGTCGATCACCCCCGTCTGCAATGAGGTATAGAGTTC
Organism: Marinimicrobium sp. UBA4209; assembly: GCF_002381585.1. Classification (NCBI taxonomy): domain Bacteria; kingdom Pseudomonadati; phylum Pseudomonadota; class Gammaproteobacteria; order Cellvibrionales; family Cellvibrionaceae; genus Marinimicrobium; species Marinimicrobium sp. UBA4209. Next base: position 19,573 of record NZ_DFTP01000082.1, on the reverse strand, counting down.
GCCGCCGGGGATATTCACTGAACTGCCACCGGCGCGATTGAACACATCCCCCGCCAGACCCGGAATACGCATTTTCAGCCCGCGCAGGTCCTCAATGCTGTTAATCTCTTTGTTGAACCAGCCGGCCATCTGAATGCCGGTGTTGCCGCCGGGAAAGGGAATGATGTTGAAGGGCGCGTAGACCTCTCGCCACAATTCCAGGCCGCCGCCGTGGTGCAACCAGGCGTTCATTTCCTGAGCGTTCATGCCAAACGGAATGGTGGTAAAAAACTGTGCGGCGGGGGCTTTGCCACGCCAATAGTAGCTGCCGCCGTGGCCCATTTCCGCACTGCCATCCGACACCGCATCAAACACGCCCATGGCGGGCACGATTTCCCCGGCACCGTACACGCGGATCTGCAAACGGCCGCCACTCATGGCCTCCACCATATTGGCAAATTCCTGCGCGGTGGTGCCCAGGCCGGGAAAATCCTTCGGCCAGGTGGTGACCATGCGCCACTGGTACACACGTTGCTCCTGCACCTCACCATCGACCATGACCGCCACGTTGTCGGTGGCCTTTTCCATGACCAACAGGGAAAACAGGGCCGCCACCAGGGCGACCAGTAGCAGAATGATCAGAGGGGACCAACGGGGTTTGGAGGTTGTGTTTTTGGAGGTTGCGTTCATAGTCACTGTGCGCTGTTATGTTTTTCTTTCGGCAGGACCTGCCTGCCCTACATTGGAACCAGTTTCGCGTATTGCAGCACCAACCACTTGCTGCCTTCATCGTCGAAATTGACCTGTACCCGGGCGTGGGCGCCCTGGCCTTCAAAGTGGAGGATAACACCTTCGCCGAATACGCCGTGGCTGACCCGCTGGCCCAGGTGGAATCCGGTGTCTTCACCGGAATCGGTCAGGCTGACGTTATTGGCCCGGCCGTAATCGCCTTTACCATAACCCATGGGTCGGGTAACGGTGGTTTTCAGGCGCACTTCCTGAATCAGTTCCGCCGGAATTTCCCGCACGAAGCGGGACAGGGCGTTGAAGGTTTCCGCGCCGTACAGCCGCCGGGTTTCGGCATAGCTGATGTACAGCTTCTCCATGG
>NZ_DFTP01000082.1:1476-18305 GCF_002381585.1 Marinimicrobium sp. UBA4209 | reverse complement strand
CCCTTGGCCGAGTGCAGGGTCATCAACTGGACCGCGTCTTCAAACTCGTCCGCCTGGGTTTCGCCGGCATCCAGCGCGGCGGTGTCCAGAAACTGCTGCAACACCGACAGCTCGTCTTCCTCGGCGGCATCAAACACCCGGCAGGCGTTGACCAGTTCCTGCAGGTTTTCCTCCCGGGCTTGACCTTTTTCGCCTTTTTCCTTGCGATGAAATTCCAGCAGCCCGGTTTCATCCAGTACCAGCTGGGCGATGTCGCCCAGGGGTTCTTCCGTACTGTGATCGGCGAGCGAGTCGATCAGTTGCATAAAGCCTTTGAGCGCATTCGCCGCCCGGGCGGGCAGGGCGTTGTTGGCAATGATCTGCGCCGAGGCTTGCCACAGGGACAGGTTCTGATCGCGGGCGCACTCGCGGATCGCATCCAGGGTTTTGCCACCGATGCCCCGGGTGGGCGTATTGATCACCCGCTCGAAACCCGCATCGTCATCGGGGTTGGCGATCAGGCGCATATAGGCCAGGGCGTTTTTGATTTCCAGGCGTTCGTAGAAGCGTTGGCCGCCATAGATGCGATAAGCAATGCCCTCGCGCAACAGCGCTTCTTCCAACACCCGGGACTGGGCGTTGGAGCGATACAGAATGGCGGAGCTGGAGTAACTGTTGCCCTGCTTGACCCAGTCTTCGATGCGCTCGACGATAAACCGCGCTTCATCCTGTTCGTTGAACGCGGCGTAGAGTGCGATCGGCTCGCCATCATCCCCGTCGGTCCACAGCTGTTTGCCCAGGCGACCGAAGTTGTTGGCAATCACCGCATTGGCGGCCTTCAGGATGGTACCGGTGGAGCGGTAGTTCTGTTCCAGGCGGATGGTCTGGGTGCCCGGGAAGTCATCGGTAAAGCGCTGAATGTTTTCAATGCGCGCGCCGCGCCAGCCATAAATGGACTGGTCATCGTCGCCCACGGCGGTGACCTTGGCCGTCTTACCGGCGAGCACCCGCAGCCAGGCGTACTGAATGCTGTTGGTGTCCTGGAATTCGTCCACCAGAACAAACGGAAAACGGCGCTGGTAATGCTCCAGGATGTGGGGCTTGTGCAACCACAGCTCGTGAGCGCGCAGCAACAGTTCGGCAAAGTCCACCAAGCCACTGCGTTGGCAGTCCTCCTCGTAGGCACGATAGATCATCAGCATGGTGCGAATATACGGATCGCCGTTGTCCGGGATGTGCTGGGGGCGTAGGCCTTCGTCTTTCTGTCCATTGATGAACCACTGGGCCTGACGGAACGGCCACTTGGACTCATCCAGTTCCAGGCGCTGATACACCCGCTTGATCAGGCGCAGTTGATCGTCGCTGTCGAGAATCTGGAAATTCTGGGGCAGCCCGGCATCCTGCCAATGCGCCTTGAGCAACCGATGCGCCAGCCCGTGGAAGGTACCCACCCACATGCTGCGGGTATTCACCGGCTGGCCGGTATCGGACAGCAGCGTTTCCAGGCGGGCGCGCATTTCCCGCGCGGCCTTGTTGGTAAAGGTGACCGCCATGATGGAGTAGGGCGATACCTGCTCGACCTGAATCAGCCAGGCGATCCGATGCACCAGCACCCGGGTCTTGCCGCTGCCCGCACCGGCCAGAATCAACTGGTTATGGGCGGGGGCGGAAACGGCCTCGCGCTGGGCGTCGTTCAGATCGTTAAGCAGGGCGGATACATCCATGGGCAGGTCGCTGGTTGGTGACTGGGGGTTTTGATGGCGTTAAACGAGCGCGACAGTGTACCGGTTTTTGTGTCCCTTTTCAGGCCGGAAGCGCCTCGAATCTGGATAAACGTACAGGCTCATATCAGGATCGTCAAGGCGATGCGCCTCAGGACGGCCGCACGTGACGCCCCAATACACGCTGACCTTCACGCTTCACCTCGACCCGGTTGCGCCAGCCCCACAAACGCTCCCGCGCGGCACGGGCGGCCTCGGTCAGGTCGACAATGGGTTCGGGGTAGGCGAGATCAAACATCATCCGCTCCATCGGCGCCAGCGCCCAGGGCTGATGGAGCAACGGCACCGGCAACTCGGCCAACTCCGGCAGCCACTGGCGAGTGAAAGTGCCGTCCGCATCCTGCTGCTCCGCCTGGCGCACCGGGTTATAGATGCGGATGGTGTTGACGCCGGTCACCCCGGCCTGCATCTGAAACTGGGGGTAGTGGATACCCGGCTCAAAATCGAGAAACAGGCGCGCGAGATGCGTCACACCCCGACGCCAATCAATGTTCAGGTGGTGGCACAACACGCTGACCAGCATGGCCCGCATCCGGAAGTTGATGTAGCCGGTCTGGTGCAGGCAGCGCATGCAGGCGTCCACCAGCGGGATGCCCGTTTGGCCCTCACGCCAGGCCTGAAGGTCGTCTTCGACCCGGTCATCGGTGCGGTAGGGGAAGGCCTCGTAGGCCCGGTTGACCGGCCGGTGCTCCATGGCGCACTCACTTTCGAACTTCTGGATAAAGTGGCAGTGCCAGTGCAACCGGGAGCTGAACGCGGTCAGGGGGTAGCGCCATCCCGGCGCCTGCCGGCGCTCCAGCGTGGCCTGATATACCTGGCGCAGGCTGAGATTCCCCCAGGCGAGGTAGGGCGAGAGCCGAGAGCAGTGTTCACGGCTGGCGGAGGGGCTGGAAATCGCCCGACGGTAATCCCGCCCCCGATGCTCTAGAAAACTCGCCAGGGTCTGGCGGGCGGTCCGAATGCCGCCGCGCTGAAAGGCCGGATTCTCCCGGCACCACGACTCGGGCGCAGTACCTGAGCCCAGATCCTCCGGCAAAACGACCCACCGGATGCGTTCCAGCTCGGGATCCTGCGGCGCGGCGCCCAGGGTCCGATACCAGTCGCGGTCCCACCGGCGACGATCGGGCAAACCGCGCTGAACGGCGCCGGTGGGTGATTCATGCCAGGGGACGCCCCGCGTCCGACACCAATCCGCGACCGCTTTGTCCCGCTCAAAGGTCACCGCCAGGCCGGTCTCCTGGTGGCTGAACAGGCCCGCCACCGGTCGGCTGCGATCGATCTCTTCCAACAGCGCGGTGACCGACCCCCAGAGCCGGTGAACTTTGCCGCCCAGGGGCGCCAGCACCCGATCGAGATCATCCAGCGATTGCCAGATAAACCGCCAGTGACGCTCGTCGTAGTGAGGGTCATCGAGCAATTCCGGCTCAAAACAGTAGATCAGCGACAGGGGCTCGGGTCGGGTCGCCGCGTCGGCCAGAGGGGCGTGATCGGTCAGGCGCAGGTCGCGCTTCAGCCAGACCAGATTGATGGGTTCAAGCTCAGTCACGAACGGGCAATGGGCCAGTCGGCAGCATCCACCGAATCGAGCGGGGTCAGCTCGCGGTTGTCGCCCCATCGGCGCACGTATTCACCGTCGGGGTCGAACTGGGCGGCCTGTTTCGCCAGATTGAAGTGCCGACCGCCGCGGGGGTCGGCGCCCACGCCGGCAATGTACTGCCAATTGCCCCAGTTGCTGCCGACCTCGTAATCAATCAACTGCAGTTCAAACCAGGCGGCGCCGTAGCGCCAGTCCACCTGCTGCTCGTTGACCAGGGCACTGGCGACAATCTGTCGGGCCCGATTGGACAGATAGCCGGTGCGGTTCAACTGGTTCATGGCGGCATTCACCAGCGGGTAGGGCGTGGCGCCCTCACACCATTTGCGAAACCGCTCGGGATAAAAGCTGGTATTGAGCGAGCGCCTCGGCCGGCCGCCAAACCGATAGAGATCCGCACCATAGGCTCGGGCCATCCACTGAAAGTATTCCCGCCACAGCAGTTCGAACCGGATCCACTCGGTGGATTCATTCGCCCCGTAGTGCCGCTCGTAGTTCACCAGCGCGCTATGGACCTGTCGCGGCGACTGGCAGCCTCGCGCCAGCCAGGGCGAGAACTTGGTGGAGGAAGCCCAGTCGTCCAGCGCATTGCGGGTGTGTTTGTAGTGGGCTGGCGCATCGCTGTCGAAATAGCGAATCCGGTGCATGCGGGCGGCATCTTCCCCACCGCGAAAGCGACAGCCGTTGCGCTCGGGCGGAACCGGTATCTTGCGGCCTTCGGCCGGGCTCGGCGGCAGGGCTGACAAAAAGCCCCGGGCTTCGGGAATCGGGCACTGTTCGACGCGTCGGCGAAACTGCGAAAAGGTGGTTGGCAGCTCCGTCAGGTGAAAACCCAGTTGCTCGGCGTTGAACAGGGTCTGATTCTGAATGTCCACGAAGCTCAGTTGCGGGTAGTGGTCGCGCAGCCACTGCCAGTCACGCCGCTCGTAATAGCCGGGGTGGTCGCTGCGGTAGAGGTGGGTAATGCTGTAGCGGGAAATCAATGCCGGTACGATGTCCAGCGGTCGCGCCCAGATGACGTTTAGATGCTGGCCCAGGCTACGCAGACTGGTGTCCAGGGCGCGAAGCGCTTCCAGTAAGAACCGCTCCCGGTGAATGCCCAGTGGCCGGGTCAGTGCCAGAGAACCGGGCCGGAACCAGGCAGAGTCCACCACATACAGGCAGATCAACTGATCCACTTCCGCTGCGGCACGAGCCAGCCCCGGCTGATCCGATACCCGCAAATCATCTCCGAACCAGTACAAACCTACTCGCCGCACGGCACCCCCTCCGGACGTTTACCCTGAAGGGCAGGTTACGGGCGCCGGTCGGGGTCAGATCATTCGGTAGGGGGTGCAACCACAACCTGATTGCGGCCCTGACGCTTGGCGGCGTAGAGCGCCTGATCCGCTGCCCCGAGCCACTGCTCGGCATCCTGGTAGGCCAGGCTCCAGGGCGCTATGCCCAGACTGGCGGTAACTTCGATGGTCTGATCGAGGCATTTGAGCGGTTGCTGCTCGATCACCGAGCGAATCCGCTCCGCAAAGCACTCGGCACCTTCCAGATCGGTTTCCGGAAGGATGATGGCAAACTCCTCCCCACCGTAGCGACCGGCGATATCGGGTTGGCGCAGATTGAACTTGATCAGACTGGTGACCTGACGGATCACCTCATCCCCCACCATGTGGCCATAGGTATCATTGATCGGTTTGAAATGATCAATGTCCAACATGACCAGAGCCGCTTCGGAACCGTAGCGAAAGTGCCGCTCGAATTCGGTCTGCAGGAACGACTCCCAGGTGCTGCGATTGAGCAGCCCGGTGAGCCCGTCGGTCTGGCTCAGCCGCTTGAGCTGGGCGTTGCTTTTTTCAAGTTGGCGTCGGCTGCTCGCCATATCGGTCACGTCATACACCAGCAGACAGACCCCTTCGACCGCGCCGCGCTGATCGGTCAGCGGGAAGAAGGTGATGTTCTGGAACATGTAGGCTTCGGTGCCGGTAATCGGGCGGCGATTGCGGAACCGGAACAGGTAGGGTCGCTGCTCCCAGACGCTGAAGGTTCGGGTGTTCAGCAGGCGGACGGTGTGCAGCTTGCGCTCCAGCCACTCCCGGGGCAGGTCCGGAAACAGCTGAAACAGATCCGCGCCCTGGGCCTCGTCGGCGCGGATGCCGCTGTGGTTTTCCATAAAGCCGTTCCAGGAACGCACCCGGTTGTCGCCGTCGAGTACCACGATTCCCACCTCGATGGTCTGCAACAGATCCATCAGCCAGTGCACATCGCTCAGGGTAAACTCGGTACGGTTCACGAAGCGCCCTCCGGATCGGGCCGCAGGTAATCCAGCGTTTCCTGCAGCCGGGGAATCGAATCCTCGGTAAACAGTAGCAACAGATTGCCCAGAATATTGTGGTTTTCCACCGCAAAGGACACTTCGATGCTCAGCATCTGCTCCCAGAGGTGGCTGTTGTGGTGCAGCAGATCGTCCATGGTGACGTGGGTGCCGAGCACCACCGGCGGCGTGATTCTCGGCGACAGGTGCAACTGCTCCCCCAGGCCTTTCAGGAAGGCGCCCGCCAGAATGCCGGACAGGTCCATCAGGACTTCGAGCTCTTTGTGGGACGCGTTGTCGTCCTGATAACCGAGCAGGGCACTCATGTCCTCCACGCTGCTATCACTGAACAAGAGCAGCGCTTCCCCGCCCAGGCCTCCGCCCACGAACCCCTGACTGACGCCAGACCACTTGTGGTAGCTGCTGCCAGCGGTCAGCGCCATATTGAGCTCACTGGCCGCAAGCATGTTGACTTTCGGCACCGACAGCTCCACAAACACCCCCAGCAAGCGGGCCAGCAAGTCACCGGCCTGGCCCATGGCGATATTGGCCTGTTCCTGCAACACATCGTGCCAGGTGGTACTGCGGTCAGGGCTTTCCGGGTGCACCGCCAAGCGGCGATCTTCAGAGGGATCGTAGAGCCCGAACTCCACCAGAACCGACTGCAGTTGCGCCGGGTCCAGGGGCTTGCGGATCATCTGGACGGCACCGAGATCCCGCACCCGCTGTTCCGCCTCCGGCTGGATATCCCCCGAGACGACGATCACCAGCGTCGGCCAATCCCGGGCCCGAATTTCCCGTAGCACGGCGTAACCGTCCAGCACCGGCATGTTCAGATCGAGAAACAGGATATGACCCCGATCGGCCTCGAGGTAGCGCAGACACTCCTCGCCATCACAGGCAAAGCTGACCAGTACATCCCAGTCGGGAGGCAGGGCGCGGAGCATTTGCTTGCGAGCGACCAGGGAGTCATCGCAAATCAGGAGCGGGGTGGTCATAGGGACCTTGTTGTCGTTAAAAAAGACCTATGACCGGAGTATATCAGTTAAAGAGAGGCACCACAGGGGTGCCTGTGGCGGAGGCGAGCCGAGGGCGCCTCCGCCAAAAAAGCCTCAGGGTCAGTGCCCCTCCGCTTCCTCTTCGGTGGGCAGGGTCACCAGGTAGGCGACGATATCACGCAACTGGCTGCGATTGAGCAGTTGCCCCATGGGCGGCATGCCCGAGCCGGAGTACTCGGTGGACACCACCTCGGCCTTGGCCACCTCAATGCGCTCCTCGCCATCGACAATGGTCATACTGTCCTGACTCTCGGCCTCAAAGAAACCGCTGACCGTCTGACCATTGTCCAGCGTAACCGACACCCGACCGTGGCCGGCGGGAACCCGGGCGCCCGGGTCCACCAGCGCCTCCAGCAACTGGCGACGGCTCAGCTGGTCCCCGATAGCGGTGAGCTCGGGACCCACCCGAGCGCCGCGGTGGCCGACCATATGACAGCGGATACACTGGGCACTGTTGCTGTAGCGGAACAGGTTCATCCCCGCATTCGGATCGCCGCCCTCCAGGGCTTCCCGGTACACCTCGAGGGGCTTATTGCGGTTCTTGCTCGCCTCGTAGGCCTCCAGCTCGGCGATCAGGGTCTCGTTACCGGTGGCCTGGGCCGCCTCGATCACATCCAGTTGCACCGCGGCAGGCAGCTCACCGGAGCGCAGGGCCGCCAGGGATTCGCCAAGCAACGCGTGGGCACTGGCGTGATCGACATTCGCCAGGGAGCGGTAGGCCGCCTGCTGTTCAGGCAGGGAGCCGTTATTCAGCAGCACCCGATGCAGCTCAACCACCTCCTCTGTCGGCAGGTCGAGCTTGGGCAGCAGGGCCAGCGCGGCCATGCGCACGTCGGTATCGGCGTCGTTGGTGGCGGTCAGGGCCGCCTGGCCCATATCCGGGTAGTCCAGCGTGAACAGCGCCTCCAGAGCCGCGGCCCGAACCATCGGGCTGGCGTCGTCTTTCAGGGTTGCCGCCAGGGCGTCGCTGGCACCTTCGATGCCGAGCATCGCCAGGGCGCTGGCCGTGGCCGCACGAACTTCCGGGCTGCGATCCTGCAGCAACTCGGCCGACAGGGCCATCAAGGGTTCGCTGGCCTGCTCGCTCGGGTGGGATACCACTCCGCGATGACGGCCCGTCACCCGATCAAAGGCCGAGCTCTCCGGCCAGACCGACAGGGTGTGAAGGGCCTCGGCGCGCAGGACACCGTCGATGTCGTCGCGTTGGGCGAAGCCCAGCAGGCGCTCCACCGAAGCGTCGCCACCCACATAGAGGTTGGCGTTGATCAGGCGGCGCAGCAGAGGCTCATTGGTAAATTCCGTGGTTGCCAGCAGCTCGGCCAGGGCCGGCAGCGCGGCATCCACGTAATGATCGTCGCTGATGCCGCGGGCGGCGTTGGTCACCACAAATTCACTGGCATCATCCAGGAAGCGGGCCAGTTCCGGGCTCTGCAGGCGTTTCAGCGCCACCACGGCGGCAATGCGCACCGCTTCGGAGGCGTGAGTCTCCAGGTTGCCCAGCGTCTCGGCATCGCCCATGCGAGCCAGGGCAATCGCCCCGGCCTGACGAAGGTAGACATCTTCATCGTCGTTCGTTTCCAGCATGGCGATCACCGCCGACTGATCCTGCGGGTTACCGATGCGACCGAGCGCCTGGGCGGCGAAGAACTGCACCCGGGCACTGTCATCGGTCAGTAGGGGCAAGAGGTCCGGGCGGGCATCGGCAAAGGCCACATCGCCCAACACCTTGGCCACCTGGGCACGAATTTCGGGATCGGCATCACTCAGCAACGGCAGCAGCACGGCGGCACGGCTCGAGTCCTGACGGGTAAGCTGGCCAATGCCCCAGAGGGCGTGAATACGGGCCAATTGATGATCGCTGTTCTGCGCGACCTCCAGCAGGCTGGCCTGATCGTCACGGGCCGCGAGAGCCAATTGGGCGCGCTGACGCACACGCATATCAGGGTGACTCAGGTGCTCTACTAGCTCATTCGCGTCACGTTCAGCGAAGTTCGCCTCCAGAAGCGCCTGGGTATTGTCCCGCTGAGCCTGGTCGACGCCTTCGGTGACATCCATTTTCCAGATACGGCCCTTGCCGTTGATGCCCCAGCCTTCGATCCAGTCGCTCATGAACAGCGAACCGTCCGGACCAAAGTCCAGGCCGGTGGCCTGTACGCCGCGGAAGATGTTCTGGTCTGAAGCCAGTTCGAACGATGCACCTTTGGGTTCCAGGGTAAACGCGTTGATACCGGAGCGGGCCGCCGAGCCGACAAACTCCACCACGAAGAAATGGTTGTTCCAGCGCTCGCTCAACGCCGTGCCCGGGTTGTACACCATGCCGGTGGGGCCGGCGTGATAGGGGGCGATGGGAGGCAGAATGTGGGCGGACTGGTCTTCAAAGCGGGGTTTGAAGTAGTCCTCGTCCATCCACACCTTGTAGGTGTTGTTTTTCGGGTCCTTGTATTTCCCCAGTTGCCAGTTGGTGCGCCAGCCGGTGTCGGAGCCGTCAATCAGGTAGACCACCCGCTCGTATTCACCCTCATGGTCGCCATCGTTATCGACGGTGATCAGGTTGCCGTATTTATCGAACGTGAACTCGTGGGTATTGCGCACGCCGCGGGCAAACACTTCAAAATTGCTGCCGTCGGGCTCACTGCGGACGATCACGCCCTGATTGGGGTAGGCGTACTCGTTGCCGTCAACGTCGGTGATATTGGCGCCAATGTCGCCGATTCCGTAGTAAATCCGGCCATCCGGCCCCAGCGTGACGCCGGACATGCCGTGGCCACTGAACCCCACGTGCACGGCAAAACCATCGGAAATGGCCTGCTTGGTATCGGCTCTCAGGTCGCCATCGGTGTCTTTGACCCGCCAGGCGTTCGGGGCAACTCCCAAGAACAGTTCATCCAGTTCGTTGTGATAGTAGATGCCGCCCAGCACATCGGTCACTTCGCTGTGGAAGTCCTTCAGGAAGCGCCGGCTTTCATTGGCCCGGCCGTCACCGCTGGTGTCCTGCAGGAGAATGACTTCCTCTTTGACCACCGCCAGATCTCGCCAATCCCGGGAACCGTCGTTGTTGCGGTCGTCCAGCCAGGCATTCTGCTCGCTGTTTACCGGGGCCAGCTCTTCTTTCAGAAACGCCCGCCGATCCTCGACGCTGGTCCAGGTCATGGAAGAGTGTTCCCAGTCCGGGTAGCGGCGGATATCAAACTCGGAGTTGTTGCTGCGGTTGGTCACCGCGGCCCACACCCGGCCCTGGTAGTCCACACTGATCGCCACCGGGTCGGCCAGCAGTTTCTCCGACGCCCAGAGATCCACGCTCAGGCCGTCAATCGGCTCAAGGTTCACCTGGCGCATCACCCGCTCGCGGGCGGAATCAGCTTCGGTATCACTCAAGGCAATCACTGCCGCATCGGTATCGCTGAGCGGAGCCACCGCTTCAGACTGAGCGGGCGCCTGACGTTGTTCCGGGGTCGGGGAGGAGGTGTTGTCATCCGGCGCGCAGGCCACCAGCAACACGGAGAGGGACGCCGCAACCAGCGGGCGACCGAAAACGGGGTCTCGTTGTTTCATTGCCTTCTCACACATCTTTATGGTTTTGGATGATTCATGCAGCTTGGGCGACCGGTTGGGAGAGCCTGCTCAGAAGCCGCGCTTACTTAGGGTGGTACAGACCACGAGGGAGTATAGGGGAGCGCTGAGAAGATTTATACGTCTTATCAGCTAAAAAATGTTTATGTTTAAAACTCCCCGAACGTTTTTGTCGCCGATATAAAGAACTCCCGATTACCATCACCGCCCTTGATCGGGCTCGCAAACCAGGCATTGACCGTCAGTCCCAGGGTGTCGCACTGGGCGCGAATTCGCTGCTCCACCTCGGCATAGAGACGATCGTCGCGGACAATTCCGCCTTTACCGATGCCCGCCTTGCCCACTTCAAATTGCGGCTTGACCAGGCTGAGCAGGTGCCCGCCCGGTTTGAGCAGCGCCGGCAACCCGGGCAAAATCAGCGTCTGGGAGATAAAGGACACGTCCATCACAATCAGATCAAAGCCCTCTGGCGCCTCCGCCAACAGGGTGTCTCTGGGCAGATCCCGGGCATTGATGCCTTCAAAAAACACCACCTTGGGGTGGGTTCTCAGGGCGGGTACCAGCTGATCCCGACCGACATCCACTCCGACCACCCGGGCGGCGCCGGCCTGCAACAGACAATCGGTAAATCCGCCCGTGGACTGGCCCACATCCAGTGCCACCCAGCCCTCGGGATTCAGGCCCGACTGCGCCAGCGCGCCACGCAACTTCAAGCCACCGCGGGAGGCGAACTGATCTTCATCCCCCGGCTCGACGTCCAGAGCCTGATCTTCCGACACTTTGGCGCTGGCCTTGTTCAGTACCTGCCAATCGCCGCTCGCCTGACAGCGAACCCGCCCGGCCTCGATCATTCTCTGGGCCTGACTGCGGGTATCCGCCAGGCCACGGCTTACCAGAGCTTTATCCAATCGTTCCACATTATTGCCTTTCGCTGGGAGGTTCTTGGGTAAGTGAAGACTCACCATCACCTGACTTCACTCGGGGCGGCGACAGGGGTTGCCCCTGGGCTCGGCGAACGATCCAGCGCAGGCCGGCGCCGATATCCGGGCGCTCCATCTGCAGTTGCGGCGGAACCGGTTGCCATTGCCCATCCACCCGCTCGGCCACCACAAAGTTGAAGCTGTAAAAGGGCTCTTGCCCCATGCGCAGGTCGGTAATCCGCGCCACTCCGTCCCGCGCGCTGACTTTGAAAAATCCCTTACTGAACCAGGCGATTCGCTGCACCCCCCAATCGTTCTGTAGGGATTCATACAACGCCCGGTCGCGCTCGAAGCGATCGAACTCAATGGCACGGTCGCCATCGGCCAGGGCATAGAAGCCCTCGTAATAGTTATCCGGCGTCATGACCAACACCCGCCAGAGCAGTGTGTTGAATGCACTGGGGGTCACCAGGACCCGCTCGACCGGCCAGTCCCGGTCCGCCAACTCGCGCTCGACTCGGGTTTCTACCCAACTCTGGGCCGCCATACTCCAGAGCAGATAGCCCGTGGTCAGCGCCAGTCCCCAGTGGTTCGCCCGGTGCCGACCGCCCAGCGCCAATAGCAGCCCGACCAGCAGTGGCAGCGTGTACAGGGGGTCGATGATAAACAGGCTGGCCACCCCGAACGGGTAGTCGGTAAATGGCTGACCGATCTGGGTCCCGTACACCGTCATGGTGTCGAGCAGCACATGGGTAATCAGAATCAGCCACAGCGCGGCCCACCACCGTCGGAAGCCTCCGGAGGGCATCCAGCGGGTGATCAACCAGGCAAACAACGGAGAGAGCAGCGACAGATAGAACAGTGAGTGGCTGGCGCCGCGGTGATAGGTGACATTGCGGATCGGATCGCCGTAGTCCACAAACGAATCCAGGTCCGGCAGGGTGCCGAAAAACGCGCCCACCAGTGCCGAGCGCCAGACCGGCACCCGCCGGCCCATTACCGCGACACCGACGGCGGAGCCGAGGGTCATTTGTGTCAGTGAATCCATCTTGGTCTGCGTGCCTCTCAGATCGGGCGGCCTGCGGCCGATACAAGCCGCGCTATTTTACGCGACTGAACCACCGAATGTTACGCCAGAGAAGCCAAAAGCGACGCCAATTAGTCAGGCACTTGAGGAGAATGAGCCGGACTCAGTCCCCCAGAAGATAAGCCTCAACAATGTCCGCATAATCAACCGGCTGAATGACATAACCCCCGTTCTGAAAACGCTGTAACTGCAACCGGTCTTCCCCGACCGAATGCACCACCCCCTCCAGTGTGCGCCCGTTGGCGAGTCGGAGTTCCACCGTTGCATCTTTCGCGTTGCGCAGCGCCTCCATGGTGATCCGACCTTCGTCGTCTTGCGCTTGCCCGGTATCACCAGACTGCTCCGCTTCACTATCCGAATCAACGGTCCTCTCCCGGCGCGCTTCCCGCCAGGCTTGGGCTTCGGCCTCGTCCATGGCCGACAGGTCCAGGCGCTTCATTGGGCCCTGATTGACCGATAGCTGCATGGGCAGGTAATAGAGCATCAGCTCCGTTGACATGCCACTGAGGTCGTCAGCGTGCAGGCTGCCGCTGGGTTTGATCTGCACCCGGAACTGATCCGGGTTGGACAAAAATTCCCGATAACCATCAACCAGGGTCGGCCCGGCAGTCAATCCAAATTGGTGCCAGACATCCTGCCAGGCACTCAGGTGCTGAGCGAGAAACGCCTCCCTATCCAGACCGGTCTGTTCAGTGCAGAACGCCGACACACGCTGGGCATAGCCTTTATCCTGATAATCAATCACTACGCTCAGCAATTGGGCATTGGCCATGGCCATCGCAACAGCCGGCGCATGACGTGACGGCGCGCCAAGGGAAAAGTCCATCTCGACTCGGGTGTTGTTCATCTCCCGCATCAGGGTGTCGACGGTCAGGTTCAAGAGCTCGCCATCACCCACCAGGCGATAATCCACCCGGGTATCCATCACGAATTCGGAGTAGCCCATCTTCACAATGTCCAGTGCGCTGAAGGCCGTCCGATCACCACAACCGGCGGCGGCGAAGGAATCCGTGACCCCCAGATTACCGGATTCGGTCACACTGGACAGGGGGATACGGATGCCATCAAACGACACACCCAGGCGGGTGGGTAATAACTGCTCGCGAGCATCCATGGCCAGGCGATGGACCCCCATCAGCCCACCGGTATGCAGCGAAGCCCGATCGATGCTGACGGCGCTGGGCATACCGGGTACCCGGAGCAGAATGTCCTCGACCCGAATATCACCCGACAGACCAATGACCACCTCGCGATAGTCCAGATTGCCGCCCATCTGCCCCAACAGGCGAGCGGCACTGTCCACCCGCTGCTCCACCTGCCGCTCGTAATAATAGTGACCACCAAGCGCCGCGATCGCGACGAGCAGCAGTATGGCTATGAGTATTCGCTTCATAATATTCCCTGCGTATGGCACCTAGTCAGTAAACAAACCCTGTACTCTAATCGAGCCCGCGCCTTTGTGTTGAGACACCCGTCACTGCCCGATCATAAAAAGTACCGGTGCAGCAGTAACCCGGCGCACACCGCCCAGAGTCCCAGGCTGAACACCGGCAAGACAACCATGACACGCACAGTAACGGACTGCTTGCCGGTTTTACGATCGAGGTACGAGGGGATGGATGGCAACACCCCGGCCAAGGCGTCATCAAAGCGGCGCAGGTTCTTTTTGTGATGATTCAGAAACGCGAGCCCTGACTTCAACTTCAGATAGAACATGATGTTCACCACAAACCCGAACACCACCAGGACACTGACAATCCAATTATTGGTGGTGGTTGGATCCCGCTCCAGCAGGAAACCAAAGGCCGTGAGCAGCGCCGTCATAAAGGTGACCAACATACCCAACTTGGTCCAGTTCAGGTTGTCCTCATGCATGTAGAGGTTGACCGTTCCCTGTTCTTTTTCGATCAAATGCTGCACCAGTTCAGAGCGGTCCACCTGCGCCATACGAGTCTGAGGTCGGATGCCGGTTTTGGAATAGAACCAGATGGAACGGGTGCGGGTCACGCCATCGTAGTCGGCCGGGGGGTGCAGATCCCACAAATGGCCGAAGCCCAGTTTGCGATGGTATTCAATCGACTTGGTGTTCAGCGGCTCGTTCACAACCGCCGCCAGCGCCAGCTCAGTATCCATCTCGTCAAAGAGCTTCTGGTACAGCGCCGACGCCGCACCGCGCACCTTGCCGCTACTGCAGATCTGCTTGATCAGGGTAAATGGCTGAATCACGGAATAACGCAGGCAGGAATTGATCACCTCTTCGGGCTTGATCGATTCACTTTTATAAGCCAGCAGAAATCCACCCAACTTGCCGTCTTCCTCGGCCACCCAGAAGTACTCGGCGCTGTCCACATATGCTTTGTAGACATCGAGGGAAAAGTTGGAAATCAGAAAACCGGTATTTTCCGGGTCTTTCAGATTCTCCAGCAGAAATCGCTCAGCCAGCGCATGCAGCGCCGGCACATCATCGTAGGTGGCCCTTCGTATTGTGATCATCCTGCTGTCTACCTCTGCGTTATTGTTGGCGATCCGATCCACCAAGTTAGTACTCGATGGTTCGGATCGCCTCAGAATCTACAAAGGCGACAGGTTACTCGACCGTCACACTCTTCGCCAGGTTACGTGGCTGGTCCACGTCGGTGCCTTTGATGATGGCCACGTAGTAGCTGAGCAATTGCAGGGGCAGGGTGTAGAGAATGGGCGCCAGCCAGGGGTGGCAGTGGGGGACGTTGATGACCCGCATGGTCTCATCCGAGGAGAAGTTGGCTTCCACATCGGCGAACACATAGAGGATGCCCCCGCGGGCGCGGACTTCTTCCACGTTGGATTTGAGCTTCTCCAACAGCTCATTGTTCGGCGCGACCACGATGATGGGCATCTGGGCATCGATCAGCGCCAGGGGGCCGTGCTTGAGTTCGCCAGCCGCGTAGGCCTCGGCGTGGATATAGGAAATTTCTTTGAGCTTGAGCGCACCTTCCATCGCAATCGGGTACTGATCGCCCCGACCGAGGAACAGGGCGTGGTGTTTATCGGCAAACTCTTCGGCCAGATCTTCAATGCGCTCGGCGAGCGACAGTGACTCTTCGAGCTTGGCCGGCAGACCTTTCAGGGCCTGAACCATGTCGGCCTGCTGTTCGGTACTCAGGCCGTTGTATTTGCCCAGTGCCAACACCAGCATCGCCAGGCCCACCAGTTGGGTGGTGAAGGCTTTGGTGGAGGCCACACCGATCTCCGCCCCGGCGCGGGTCATAAAGGCCAGATCGGATTCGCGCACCAGAGAGGAGCCCGCCACGTTGCAGATGGTCAGACTGCCAAGATACCCCAGCTCCTTGGCCAGACGCAGAGCGGCGAGGGTGTCGGCGGTTTCGCCGGACTGACTGATGGTGACCACCAGACTGTCGGGCTGCACCACGGACTTCCGGTAGCGGAATTCACTGGCGATTTCCACGTTGCAGGACACATTCGCGAGCGATTCCAGCCAATAGCGGGCGACCATGGCGGAATGGTAGCTGGTGCCACAGGCGACGATCTGGACGTGCTTCACTTTCTTCAGCAGCTCGGCGGCCCCGTTGCCGAAAGTTTCGTCCAGTACACTCTCTTTGCCCAGACGGCCTTCGAGGGTGTTGGTCACCGCGTGGGGCTGCTCGTAAATTTCCTTGAGCATGAAGTGACGGTATTGGCCCTTGTCCCCGGCGTCGTAGCTGACGGTAGACTCATGCTCTTCGCGCTCGACGGCATTGCCGTCTTTATCAAAGATGCGCACGCTGGTGCGGGTGATTTCCGCCACATCACCTTCTTCCAGAAAGATAAACCGGCGGGTCACCGGCAGCAAAGCGAGTTGGTCCGAGGCGATAAAGTTTTCCCCAATGCCCAGGCCGATCACCAACGGGCTGCCGGAGCGGGCCACCACCAGACGCTCGGCGTCGTTGGCGTCCATCAGTACGGTGCCGTAGGCGCCGTCGAGCTGTTTCACCGCTTTCTGCACCGCGCTCAACAGATCGCCGGTCTCCAGACGGGTTTGGTGGACCAGGTGGGCAATGACCTCGGTGTCGGTCTGGGACTCAAACTGGTAACCCGCCGCTTCGAGTTCTTTTTTCAGGGCGGTGTGGTTTTCGATGATGCCGTTGTGTACGACGGCCAGCTGGTCGTTGGAGACGTGTGGGTGGGCGTTGCGCTCGCTCGGCTCACCGTGGGTGGCCCAGCGGGTGTGGGCAATACCGGTGCCGCCCGGGGTGGGGCTGGCGGCGACGGCGTCGGCGAGTTCTTTGACTTTGCCCAGCCGGCGCAGGCGTTTGAGTTCACCGTTGTTGACCACGGCCACACCGGCGGAGTCATAGCCCCGATACTCGAGGCGCCGAAGGCCTTCGACCAATATATCCACCACATCCCGCTGCGCTACGGCGCCTACGATGCCACACATAATCTTTCTCCTTTGAGAATGAAACGTTCTTAACTAAGTATTGGGGTAGGAGTTGGGTAACCCCTTCACGGACCGTCGCCGGCGGGATTCCGGCGTCGAGCCTACAGGGATGTATTTA
>NZ_DFTP01000082.1:1041-1397 GCF_002381585.1 Marinimicrobium sp. UBA4209 | reverse complement strand
CGTGAAGGGGTTACCCAACTCCTGTCACGTATTTCAATTCTTAAAACTTTCCTTTGTTGGCTTCAGGAAGCCCGAATAACATCGACTCCCAAGGTCTCCAAACGTTGTTTTGCCTCATCAGGAAAACCCGAATCCGTCACCAGATAGGCAATCCGCTCCCAGGGCAATTCAAGGTTGTGGATCTTCCGGCCCAATTTGTCCGATTCCGCCATCACGATGACTTCGCGTGCCACCTCGGCCATTACCTGGCTCAGGCTGTACAGCTCATTAAAAGTGGTGGTCCCGCGTTCCAGGTCCAGGCCATCGGCGCCGATAAACAGCTGGTCAAAGTTGTAGGAGCGCAGCACCTGCTCGGC
>NZ_DFTP01000082.1:555-899 GCF_002381585.1 Marinimicrobium sp. UBA4209 | reverse complement strand
TAGGAGCGCAGCACCTGCTCGGCCAGCTGCCCCTGAAAGCCTTCGGATTGTGGGTCCCAGGTACCGCCGGTCATCAGCAGGGTGGGTTCGTTTTCCAGCTCACGCAGGGCGTTGGCGATGTTCAGAGAGTTGGTCATCACCACCAGCCCCTGCTTGTGGGACAACTCCGGCAACAGGGCGGCGGTGGTGGTGCCGCTGTCGATGATGATGCGATTGTGGTCCAGAATCAGGTCCGCTGCGGCCTTGGCCATGGATTGCTTTCGTTCCGAAACTTTTTCGGTACCCGGGTCGACGATCATTTCCTGGGGCAGGGGCACGGCGCCGCCGTAGCGGCGCAGCAGCAG
>NZ_DFTP01000082.1:0-412 GCF_002381585.1 Marinimicrobium sp. UBA4209 | reverse complement strand
TAGCGGCGCAGCAGCAGGCCGTTGTCCTCCAGGGCCGCCAGATCCTTGCGGACCGTCACCTCGGAGGTACCGAAATGCTGGGCCAAGTGCTCGACACTCACCTCACCCGCCTGGGTGAGCATGTCGATAATGGCGCGGCGGCGCTGCTGGGTGTTGCGTTTGTTCATGATCCACTTCAGACGACAAGTTTCGATTTGAAAGATATTCTAGTGGATCGAAAGGGTAATGCAAGGTTTTTCGCAGGTAGGAGGGGGTAGAGAGAAGAGAAAACATCAATAAAAAGCCACCGAGGTCGACCCCGGTGGCGCAACGATTGGGCCTCCTTGCCCTGCTGAGTCAGATGATGACCAACTTAGTAGGTGAAACGGGCACCCAGAGCCCAGCGGGCCTCATAGATGTTCTGGAACACTTT
>NZ_DFTP01000040.1:36272-36719 GCF_002381585.1 Marinimicrobium sp. UBA4209 | reverse complement strand
TTGGGCAGGCGGAAGGCGGCCTGAAAGGCATCGGCGGCCGGGCCGATGCCCAGCACGGCGGCGATCAGCGCATCGCGGATAAATCCGAAGATGCGGGAAACGAGAGTGAGCCCGCCGACCGACATTGTGTTGCGGAAGAGACTCATGGGTGGAGCCAGGGGTTACGAGGGCACGCGGGGTCGATCCCAATGTGTGCTGAATGTACTGGATCCCGGCTCAAGGCCGGGATGACGGTGGAGGTAATGGCGAAAAACTCGCCATACTCACGATCGTCATCCCGGGCAAAGACCCGGGATCCAGTACACTCCATAGGGGTAAAAGGTGCCAGCCGGTGACCTTGAACCGCAAGGCCCACCGCCCAAAGCATGGTGCTCACGCTGAGGCCTTTTCACGGCGGGCGGGGGCGAAGACGGCTTCGAGGGCTTCGTGGATGCGTTTCTGGCGGAC
>NZ_DFTP01000040.1:33994-36138 GCF_002381585.1 Marinimicrobium sp. UBA4209 | reverse complement strand
GCCTTTTCGCCATAGGTGCCGATATGGGCCGAGCCGATGGTGAGGTTGAGATCGGACAGCGCGCGGGTCAGGTGATAGAGCAGGCCAGTGCGGTCGAGGCCGGAAATCTCGATGACCGTAAATTTGTCGGACAGGGCGTTGGAAATGAAGATTTCGGTGGGCACCGAAAAGGGCCGCAGGCGCCTGTTGTAGCGCGAATCCACGCCCAGATCGGCAGGGAGATATTTGCGGCCCTCGAGCAAAGCCTTGACGGTATCGGTAATCCGGGACGCCCTGATCTTTTCGTCTTCGTCGGAGGTGAAGGCGCGGCGCAGGCGGAAGGTATCGAGCGCGTAGCCATCGCGCGTGTTGAAAATCTGCGCCCCGATGATCGAGGCGTCTGCAGTGGTGCAGGCGCCGGCGATCAGCGAGAGAAGGCGTGGGTGATCGGGGGTGTAGAAGGTAACCTCTGTAATACCCTCGAAGGCCTTGATGGAGGTGGACCCGGCAAAGCTGGAATTTTTCGCCTCCGCGGCATCGATCATCTGCGCATGGGCGAGTTGGAGATCGGGTTCGGCGCGCAGCCAGTAATTGGGGAACTGGCGCTCGATATAGGCATCGAGCCGGGGCGGCGTCCAATCGGTGAGCCCGGCGCGCAAGGCGTCCTGGGCCTCGATGATCCGGTCGTGCTGGGAAACCTGGGAATGGCCACCCGAAAGGAGCGGTTCGGTTGCGTAATAAAGCGCGCGCAGGAGCGAGCCCTTCCAGCCTGTCCAGGTGCCCGGACCTACGGCGCGGATATCGCAGGCGGTGAGGATCATCAAGAGCGCGAGACGCTGGGGGCTTTGCACGATCTGGGCGAAATTGCGTGCCGTATCGGGGTCCTGGATGTCGCGGGACTGGGAAATCTCGCTCATCAGAAGATGGTAGCGCACCAGCCAGGCGACGGTATCGGTTTCGGCAGCAGACAGGCCAAGGCGCGGGCAGAATTTGCGGGCGATGGCTTCGCCGGCTTCGGAATGATCCTCGGGGCGGCCCTTGGCGATATCGTGCAGGAACAGCGCCACATAGAGCAGGCGCACATCGGAGAGATGGGGCAACAGCTCGTGGGTGAGCGGAAGCTCGTTTTTCAGCCCGCCATTGGCGATGTCGGCCATGACGCCGACGGCGCGGATCAGATGCTCGTCCACAGTATAGTGGTGATACATGTTGAACTGCATCAGCGCGACGATCTTGCCGAATTCGGGCACCAGCTTGCCCAGCACGCCCGATTCATTCATGCGGCGCAGGATGCGCTCGACCGATTTGGGGCTGGTGAGGATTTCGAGGAAATAGGCGTTTACCCGCTCGTCGGCCCGCAATTTCTTATCGATCAGGCGCATCGACCGGGTCAGAAGCTTGAGCGCATCGGGGTGGAACATCACCCCTTCGCGGCCGGCCACCCAGAAAATCTTGACGATGTTGACCGGGTCCTTTTCGAACACCTCGTCATCGGCGACGGTGATGCGGCCATGCTCGAGGACGAAATCGGTTTCGCCCCGGATCTGGCGGCGCGCCTTGCGGAAATTGCCGAACACGCGGCCAAAGGCATCGACCTTTTTGGCGTGGGCGAATTCGAGCGAGGTGCAGAAGATGCGGGTCAGATCGCCCACGTCCTTGGCGACTAGGAAATAGCGCTTCATGAAGCGCTCGACCCCGAGCATGCCGGCGCGGTCGTGATAGCCCATGCGCTCGGCCATTTCCTGCTGGATCTCGAAGGTCAGCCGGTCATCGGCCCGGCCGACGAGAAAGTGCAGATTGCAGCGCACGGCCCACAGGAAATCCTCGGCGCGCTGGAAGGCGCGGTATTCGGTTTTGGAAAACACGCCCTTGCCGATCAGTTCGGGGTAGGTCTGGACGCGGTAGAAATATTTGCCGATCCAGTAGAGCGTATTGAGATCGCGCAACCCGCCCTTGCCGTCCTTGACGTTGGGTTCGACCACGTAGCGTGTATTGCCCTGTGCATCGTGGCGGGCGTCGCGCTCGGCCATTTTCGCGGCGATGAATTCGGGGCCGGTCTTTTCGACGATCTCGGTGTCGAAGCGCTCGCGCATCTGGTTGAAAAGCGTATCGTCGCCGACAAGGAAGCGGCTTTCGAGCGTTGCGGTGCGCACCGTCATGTCCGA
>NZ_DFTP01000040.1:31824-33912 GCF_002381585.1 Marinimicrobium sp. UBA4209 | reverse complement strand
TCCCAGAGCATATAGAGCACGTATTCGGTGACGCTCTCGCCCCAGGGGGTTTGCTTGTAGGGCAGGATGAACAACAGATCGATATCGGACCCCGGCGCCAGCGTGCCTCGGCCATAGCCGCCCACCGCGGCGATGGCGAGAGACTCGGCGCCCGAGGGGTTTTCGCGCGGATAGACGTAGCGGGTGGCCCAGAGATGGGCGGCGCCGATCAATTCGTCTTGAGCGGCGGCCAGCATCTGGGCACAGCGGGTGCCGCGGCGGTTGGCGACAAGCTCGGCTTCGGCGGCGATGCGGGCATCGTTGAGCCCCTGACGCAAGGCCTTGAGCACGGCGGCGCGGGCAATCTGGCTGTCGGGCGCGGCATCGCCGATTTCGCGGCGCACGGCAGCGATCAGCGCATGGGCGCTGGGAAGCCCCGTCTTCTTGCGCGCAATCGGTTCAATGGTCGCCGTCGGCATGGGCAGCCTTCTTGAGTTCATAAATCCATTCGAGCGCGGCCCGGGGGGAGAGATCGTCGGGGCGCACGGACTCGATCATATCCCCAACCGGGTTAGCACGAGGTTGAGGCACGGTTTTGTCGGCCGGGGAAGGCATATGGGCAAAGAGCGGCAAATCCGCAAGGGCCGAGCCCGGATTGGACTGGCCGCGCGCTTCGAGCAGGTCGAGCACCTGACGGGCGCGGGTGATGACCGGGGCAGGGAGCCCGGCCAGCTTTGCCACCTGAATGCCGTAGGAGCGATCGGCGGCTCCTTGCGTCACTTCGTGCAGGAACACCACGTCGCCCTTGTACTCCTTGACGCTCATTGTGTGGTTGGACACGCGGAGAAGGGTGGCGGAAAGGGCTGTCAGCTCGTGATAGTGGGTGGCGAAAATCGCCCGGCAGCCGGTGGTTTCGTGCAGCGTCTCGACGCAGGCCCAGGCGATGGAGAGCCCATCGAAGGTGGCGGTGCCGCGGCCGATCTCGTCGAGGATGACCAGCGATTGGCGGGTAGCGCGGTTGAGAATGGCGGCGGTCTCGACCATTTCGACCATGAAGGTCGAGCGGCCCTGGGCGATGTCGTCGGACGCGCCGACGCGGGAAAAAACCCTGTCGACCACACCGATATGGGCGGACGTGGCGGGGACGTATGAGCCCATTTGCGCGAGAATGGCGATCAATGCGTTCTGGCGCAGGAAAGTCGATTTACCGCCCATATTGGGGCCGGTGACCAGCCAGAGTTGGCCGCCCTCGTCGGGCTCGGGGGCCGAGAGATCGGCGTCGTTGGCGACGAAGCTCCTGCCTTCGGCCTCGAGGGTTTTTTCGACCACCGGGTGGCGACCACCTTCGATTTCAAAGGAGAGGGACGCATCGATCTGCGGGCGGCACCAGTTACGCTGGGCGGCGAGATTGGCCAGCGCGGCGGCCACGTCGAGTTCGGCCATAGCGTCGGCGGCGGCCATAAGATCGCGGCTTTGCGCAAGGGCGGCTTCGCGCAGGCGGGCGAAAATACCAAGCTCGATTTCGACGGCGATTTCCTGGGCGCGGGCGATCTTGCCTTCAAGCTCGGCCAATTCGGTTGTGGTGAACCGCATGGCGTTGGCAAGGGTCTGGCGATGGATGAAGACACTGTCTTCGAGCAGGCGCGATCCGTGGGAGGCGGGGACTTCGACGAAAAAGCCGAGCACGTTGTTGTGCTTGATTTTCAGCGCCCGCACGCCGGTCTTTTCGACCAGCGCGGCTTGAAGCTCGGCGACCACTTTACGGCTTTCCGATCCGAGGCGGCGCTGGGTGTCGAGTTCGCCATCGTACCCGGAAGCGACAAACCCGCCGTCGCGGGCCATGAGCGGGGGTTCTTCGACGAGGGCCTTTGCAAATTCGTCGGAGAGGATTTCGGGGGCTTGCGCGAGGGTTCTGGCGATGGCGGCAAGCTCGTCGCCGGGATCGGTGAGGCCCGAGAGCAGATGGCCCAGCGCGCGGGCCTGGACAATGCCGCGGCCGATGGCGCCCAAATCACGAGGGCCACCGCGTTCCAGTGTCAGCCGGGTGAGGGCGCGGGCAATATCTGGCGCGGCGCGCAGGCCCTTGCGGATGGCGTCGGTTTCCATCGC
>NZ_DFTP01000040.1:23776-31738 GCF_002381585.1 Marinimicrobium sp. UBA4209 | reverse complement strand
ACCGTCATATCGACGCTTGCCCGCAAAGCGCCGCGCACATCGCCGCGTTGAGTGACGAGCAGTTCGAGAGACGAGCGGGTCGCCGCATCGATCTGCATATGATCGGAGGCTGCCTCAAAGCGCGGCAGGCGCAGGGGGACCCCGGCACCTTTCTGGGTTTCGGCCACATAGGCGATCAGCGCGCCGAGCGCGGCGCGGGCGGTGCGGGAAAAGGCCGTGGGATCGACGGCGTTCTCAAAGGTTTCGCGCAACAGGCGGGCGGCTGCTTCGGACTCGAAGCTCTCATGCGGGCGGCGGGTGGCAGTGGCCAGCCGGTCCGGCCCGAAGATGCGCTGTTCGGTCAATTGATCGGCGAGGCGGTCCGACAGGATCATCTCGGCGGGGTCGATGCGGGCGATTTCATCGGCCAGGGAGTCAGTATCGAGGTCGGCGACCAGAAGCTCGCCGGTGGAAATGTCGGACCAGGCCATTGCGTAGCCCTCACCATCCGCGCCGAGCCGGGCGAGGGACAAAAGGAAGTTGTTGCCCCGGGCGGGGAGCAGGTCGTCCTCGGTCAACGTGCCGGGGGTGACGAGCCGCACCACGTCGCGTTTGACCACGGATTTGCTGCCGCGCTTTTTGGCTTCGGCGGGGTCTTCGACCTGTTCGCAAACGGCGACCTTGTGGCCCAGTGAAATGAGCTTTTTGAGATAATCCTGCGCCGCGTGGACCGGCACGCCGCACATGGGAATGTCATCACCGAGATGCTTGCCACGCTTGGTCAGCGTTATGCCGAGCGCGGCGGAGGCGATTTCGGCGTCCTCAAAGAACAGCTCATAAAAATCGCCCATGCGATAGAACAGCAGATAGCCCGGATTTACGCCCTTGATCTCAAAGAACTGGGCCATCATGGGCGTCATGCCCGTGGCGGGGGGCGCAGCATAATCGGCCTGTGGCTCGGTTTGCGTCATGAAACGGTAAAAAATCCGAGGATATGGCTGTTAAACGGTGGGGCACGCTAAGCCAAAATTTTGGTGATTCCAACTGCCGATCACAGGTTGGGATGCCGCAGCCCGGTGACCCGTTCGACGCGCTTGCGGTAGGCGGCGGGCGCGGCGGCAAAGCGGGCGAGAACGAAGACGTCGGTCGTTCCGAATTTTTGGTCGATAAAGGCATGGCTGGAAAACACAGCATTGACCCGCAGATAGCCGCGCACAAGGGGCGGCATGGCGCGCAGGGCTGTGTGGCGGTCGGTCATCCCGGCCGGCAGCATGTTCATGGCAATTGCGTGCTCGGCACGGGCCTGAGCGTGCCAATCGGATGGCGCGCTGGCAGTATGATAGAGATGGGACAACGCCTGGGCATGCTGGCGCGGATCGGTGCCGGGAAAACTGGCCGCCCCGAAATAGGCGTCAATCGCGTTGCCGCACGCATAAGCCCAAAGTCCGCACCACAGCGCCTCGATGGTGCGCATGGAGCGATAGGCGGGGGCAACGCAGGAGCGGCCCACTTCGCAAAAGCGCTGGCCGGGGTGGCGCGCAAACAGGGTTTTGAGGTCAAACTCGCTATCGGCGTACCAGCCCAGGCACGGGGCGGGACTGGCCATGACGCGATAGGTGCCGACAATGGGCGGCGTGTCGCCCAGGGTGCGGGCAGCAGTATCGATGACGATGATGTGGTCGCAATGGGGATCGAAGGCATCGGTCTCGATGTGCTTGGCGTGATCCATCCACGGCGCGTTTACACCCCGCTCGCGATGGAACACTTCATAGCGTAGTCGGCAGGCGGCAAAACGCTCGGCATCGGTTTGGGCAAGACGCACGGCGAACTGGCCCAGGCGGGCGAGCGGGGCCGGGCGGGTTTTTTCGAGTTTGAGCGCGGTGTCGATCATGGGTCTCGGGGGAGCGGGAGCGGTAACGTTGTTGTAGTCGAGTTGGGTGCTGGAGGGAATTGCGATGGTGGATGCCAGCGCTCAACTCCCCAAAGGGGCGAGGGAGTCAGGCTGCGGCTATCCTGGCGCTGGATATCCCAAGGGCTTCGGCATGATGAACCCTCGCCCCTTCGGGGAGAGGGTGGCCGGCAGGCCGGTGAGGGGGCCTTTCTTTTTGCCTGCCAACCCGAGGAACACTCTCCATCTTCCCTCTTGACTGCGCCATCTGAAACGCGCAATGACTTACGTACCTCAAAGGAGGAGACGGGGTTTTGGAGAGCAGCGGGCGCGTGACTGTGCATGATCTGGCGCGGGCGGCAGGGGTGTCGCTGGCGACGGTGGACCGTGTGCTGAACGGCCGGCCCGGGGTGCGCAAAGGCACAATCGAGAAGGTGGAGGCCGCGATTGCCGAAATCGGGTTTCGGCGCGACCTGACCGCTTCGATGCTGGCACGGGCCCGCGACATCGTTTTGAAAATCATCGTGCCCGAGGGGACCAACCAGTTTTTCGGCAAGCTGGCCGATGCGGTGGACAGCGTGGGCACTCAGATGCGCGCCGAACGGCTGCGGCTCGACCTTTTGCGCATAAAGGCCATGGACACAAGGGCGCTGGTCGAGGCGCTCGATGACATTGGCGCCGAAGACGCCGACTGCGCGGTGATCGTGGCCATCGACAAGCCTGAAATTCACGCTGCGGTGGCGCGGGCCGCGGGGCGGGGGATCAAGGTGATCGCTTTGGTTTCGGACCTGCCCGGTTCGGCCCGGCACGGGTTCGTGGGGATCGACAACCGCGCGGCGGGGCGCATAGCGGGATCGCTGATGGGACGGTTTGTGCCGCAGGGGGGCACAATCGGTCTGGTGGCCGGATCGCTGGAGTTGATCGATCATGCCGAGCGAATCCGGGGATTTTCCGAGATCATGGCGGTCGAATTTCCCAGCCTGACGCTGGTAGGGCCAATCGAGGGGCAGGACGAATTTACAGCGACGTATGAAAAGAGCCTGGTGCTTTTTGAAGCCCATCCCGATCTCGCAGGTCTCTATAATGCCGGAGCGGGCAATGCGGGGCTTTTGATGGCCCTCAACGAGCGCGGTCTTGCTGGCAAAATGCGGGTGATCGGGCACGAATTGACCGGGCCGACGCGGGCCGGGCTGGAATCGGGCGCCATCGACGTCATATTGGACCAGAGCCCGGAAGACGAAATCCGTGCGGTGTGCGCCACGGCGCGGCGGCTGGTGGTGGGGGCTGACGCCGCCCCACCGCAGACACAATTGGAAATCAGGGTTCTGATGCGGGATCACCTGAGCTAGGTTTCCCATATCCATCTTGCACGAGCGCCGAAAAGGCAGCCGAAACCGAGGAGATTTTCGATGACCGAGTTTGAGGTACGCACCTCATTTGTTGCGACGGAGGCCGCATGTTGACCTATCTCGGGCTCGATATCGGAACGTCGGGCGTCAAGGCGGTGCTGATTGACGGCGAGGGGCAGGCGTTGGGCGAGGCCAGTGCGCCGCTGACCGTTTCCCGCCCCCGACCCGGCTTTTCAGAGCAGGACCCCGCCCATTGGTGGGAGGCTGTGCTTAGGGCCGTCGATACGCTCAAGGAGCGCCATCCCGATAGTGTATCGGCGATCCGGGGGATCGGGCTGTCGGGGCAGATGCATGGGGCGACGCTGCTCGACAAGAACAATCAGGTGATCCGCCCGGCCATCCTGTGGAACGATGTGCGCGCGGCCACCGAATGTAAAGAAATGGAACAAGCGCTGCCCACGCTACGCCAGATTGCCGGCAATATCGCCATGCCGGGCTTTACGGCGCCAAAAATTTTGTGGGTCAAAAAGCACGAGCCGGAAAACTACGCCAAGATCGCCAAGGTGCTGCTGCCCAAGGATTATGTGCGGTTCCTTTTGACCGGCACTTACGTATCGGACATGTCGGATGCGGCAGGGACGCTGTGGCTGGACGTCGAATATCGCGGTTGGTCGGACGATCTTCTGGCGGTTACGGGCCTAACCACCGAGCACATGCCGGCGCTTGTCGAGGGGAGCGAACCTTCGGGGCACCTTTCGGGTGAGCTTTGCCGCCGGTGGGGGATTGCCGAGACGCCCGTTGTGGCCGGGGGCGGGGGCGACAACGCAGCCTCGGCTTGCGGCATCGGGGCGGTGGAGCCGGGGACCGGGTTCGTCTCTCTGGGCACTTCGGGGGTGCTGTTTGTTTCCAACGACAAGTTCCGGCCCAATACCGAAGGCGCCGTGCATGCATTTTGTCACGCCATTCCCAAGACCTGGCACCAGATGGGGGTTTTCCTTTCAGCGACCGACAGTTTGAACTGGTTTTCCAAGCTGGTGGGACAGGACGCGGCCGGGGTGACGCGGGCCGTTGCCGAGAACTTTTCCGGGCCGGGCGAGGAGATTTTCCTGCCGTACCTTTCCGGTGAGCGCACGCCGCACAATAACGCCAATGCGCGCGGCTCTTTTGTGGGGCTGTCGCACCTTTCCGATGCCCGGACCATGGGGCAGGCGGTGATGGAAGGCGTGGCGTTTGCGGTGCGCGACTGCCAGCGGGTGCTCACCGACGCGGGAACGCAGATCGATACGCTGATCGCCGTGGGCGGCGGGTCGAAATCGGATCTGTGGCTCGAAATGATCGCCACCAATTTGGGCATGGCGATTGCCGTGCCCGAGGATGGGGATTTCGGCGGAGCGTTCGGCGCCGCTCGGCTGGGGTTGATCGCGGCGACCGGCGCCGACCCCAAGGCCGTCTGCAGCACACCGAAAATCGAGAAAACCATCGATCCGAGAGCCGATCTCGTATCGGCTTATGACGAGACCTATGCGCGCTATCGCGCCCTTTATGCGGGTATTGAGGAGGCCCGAGCCCTATGAGCGATTTTTTCAAAGGCCTGAGCAAGGTCGAGTATGAAGGCCCGGACAGCGACAATCCGCTGGCCTTCCATCACTACAACCCCGACGAAATCGTCATGGGCAAGCGGATGGAAGAGCATTTGCGCTTTGCCGTGGCCTATTGGCATTCGTTTGCCTGGGAGGGGGGCGATCCGTTTGGCGGGCGGACTTTTGAGCGCCCGTGGTTCGATGACGGCATGGACGGCGCAAGACTGAAGGCCGACGTGGCGTTCGAATTGTTTTCCCTGCTCGGGGCGCCCTATTTCTGCTTTCATGACGCCGATGTGCGGCCCGAGAGCGAAAGCTTTGCCAAGAGCAAGAAGCGGCTCGAAGCACTGGCCGACATCTTTGAGCAAAAGATTGCCGAGACCGGCGTCAAACTGCTCTGGGGCACGGCGAATTTGTTTTCCAACCGGCGGTTCATGGGTGGTGCGGCGACCAATCCCGACCCTGACGTCTTTGCCTACGCCGGCGCGACCATCAAGGCCAATATGGACGTCACTCACCGGCTGGGGGGCGAGAACTATGTGCTGTGGGGTGGGCGCGAGGGGTATGAAACCCTACTCAACACCAATCTGGGCCAGGAGATGGACCAGATGGCGCGCATGCTCTCGATGGTTGTCGATTACAAGCACAAGATCGGGTTTTCGGGCGCCATCCTGATCGAGCCCAAGCCGCAGGAGCCGACCAAGCACCAGTACGATTTCGACAGCGAAACCGTCATCGGCTTCCTGCGTCATCACGGCCTGGACAAAGACTTCAAACTGAACATCGAAACCAGCCACGCCACCCTGGCCCAGCACACCATGGACCACGAAATGCAGGCAGCGGCCAACGCCGGCATGCTCGGTTCCATCGATGCCAACCGCGGTGACTACCAGAACAGCTGGGACACCGACCAGTTCCCGTACAACATCAACGAAACCGTTGAGATGATGCTGGTTCTGCTGCGCCACGGCGGTTTCCAGGGCGGCGGTGTAAACTTCGATGCCAAGCGTCGTCGTAACTCCACCGACCTGAACGACACCTTCTTCGGTCACATCGGTGGTATGGACGTGTTCGCCCGCTCACTGTTGATCGCCGACGACCTGATCCAGAAGTCGCCGCTGGAGAAAATGCGCGCCGAGCGTTACGCCTCTTTCGACAACGGTAAAGGTGCCGATTTCGAACAGGGCAAACTGTCTCTGGAGCAACTGGCCGAAATTGGTAACGCCCTGGGCGAGCCCAAGCAGACCAGCGGCCAGCAGGAGCTTTACGAAAACATCATCAACCGTTTCGTACGCTAAGCAGATTGTCCTGAAAACCGCTTCGTTCTCCAGAAGATTGTTTTGAAGGGCTGAGAGTGGACCGGCGGCGTGACAGGTTCTGAAAACGCGATGAATACATCCCTGTAGCTCTCTCACTTCATCCCTGAAGTGAGAGTTTCAGAACCTGTCACGCCGCCGGTCTTTCTGCCACCACGAAACCTGAGCAGTTTCCCAACCGTGGGTTAAGGCCACACTCTAAGTGCTCAAACACCAATAGCTACAGTAAATACTTAAAATACTAATATTGAAAAATTAATGTGAGAGAGAAAAACAATGAAAACATGGCTATCCCTTGCCGGGGCAGCGCTGCTATTGGGCGCCTGCACATCGACCAACAACCCCGATCAATCCCAAACCCACACCGAAGACTGTAGTCCCTACCTGGGCAACCCTTACGTCAAACACTGCCAGCAGTGGGAGACCACCTACGAGGGTCAACGCCAGGCGGATCTCGGTGACGGTACTTATCTCAACCCCATCATGTCCGGCGATCGCCCCGACCCGAGTATTCTCAAAGACGGCGACGACTACTACATGACGTTTTCCTCGTTTGAGGCCTACCCGGCCCTGACGATCTGGCACTCCAAAGACCTGGTGAACTGGGAGCCGGTTGGCCCGGCCCTGACCGAGTATGTCGGCAGCATCTGGGCGCCGGAGCTGACCAAGCACGACGGACGCTACTACCTGTACATTCCGGCAAAGTTTCCGGGCAACAACAATATCTATGTGGTCTATGCGGACAATATCGAAGGCCCCTGGTCCGATCCGATCGCGCTGGATAACGACCTGATTGACCCCGGTCACGCCGTGGGTGAAGACGGCAAGCGCTACCTGTTCCTGTCCGCCGGTTATCGTGTGCCACTATCTGACGATGGCCTGCGCATTACCGGCGACATGGAGCACGTCTATGACGCCTGGGATTATCCCGAGCACTGGGACGTGGAATGCGACTGCCAGGAAGGGCCCAAGATCATGCAGCACGGAGGCTATTACCATATGATCACCGCCGTCGGCGGTACCGCCGGTCCGCCTACGGGCCATATGGTGATTCACGCCCGCTCCAAATCCATCCACGGCCCCTGGGAAGACTCGCCCCACAATCCGATTGTGCGCACCGAGAGCGCCGCGGAGAAATGGTGGTCCCGCGGTCATGCCACCCTGGTGGAAGGCCCGACCGACGGTGACTGGTACATGATGTACCACGGTTATGAAAACGGTTATTACACCCTGGGCCGTCAGACCCTGATGGAGCCGGTGGAGTGGACCGACGATGGCTGGCTGGTCACCAAAGGCTACGACATGAGTCAGCCCATTCCCAAGCCCGAAGGTGGCACCGCGCTCACGCACGGTATCCCCCTTTCCGATGATTTCAGCACCAACAAGTTCGGCATCCAGTACAGTTTTTTCCGAGGGGATATTACCGAAAACGAACGGGTGCACTACGATCACGACGCTGGCGTTCTGGAGCTGGAGGCCAAGGGCGACTCACCCAGCAACAGCTCGCCTCTGACCTTCATTGCCGGCGATCACTCCTATCAGTTTGAAGTCGATATCGACTTTGACGAGGGTGCTCAGGCCGGCGCCATGGTGTTCTACAACGATAAGCTCTACGCCGGCGTTGGGGTCACCAAGGCGCATTTCGTCCTGCACCGCTACGGCATGGACCAGCGCACCGCCCCCAAGCCCGACGGCATGGACACCCAACTGCGGATGCGGATCACCAATGACCGGCACATTCTCACCATCCACACCAGTACCGATGGTGGGGAAACCTGGATCAAGTATCCGACCCAGATGGAAGTCTCCGGCTACCACCACAATGTGGCTTATGGCTTTATGAGTCTGCG
>NZ_DFTP01000040.1:17269-23763 GCF_002381585.1 Marinimicrobium sp. UBA4209 | reverse complement strand
CTGCGCCCGGCCCTTTACGCGGCCGGTGAAGGTAAAGTGCGCTTCAGTAACATGGTGTATCGCGCTCTGCCCTGATAAGCTACACACGCACCCGGCCTTAAAGACAGACAATAATGGCCGGGTTGCACAGGGACTGGCCGCCGGGCGCCACGCCTACGGTCAGT
Organism: Marinimicrobium sp. UBA4209; assembly: GCF_002381585.1. Taxonomy (NCBI): domain Bacteria; kingdom Pseudomonadati; phylum Pseudomonadota; class Gammaproteobacteria; order Cellvibrionales; family Cellvibrionaceae; genus Marinimicrobium; species Marinimicrobium sp. UBA4209. The sequence continues at coordinate 23,599 of NZ_DFTP01000040.1, read as the reverse complement.
TTCAGGTCAACATGGGGCAACAACCAGTTCAACGATAACAACCACGGTCTGGCAATTTTTGGAACCCAAAAAAACCATAGGTATTCACTCCATGACTACAAATGCAACTCACCCTGAACAGGGAAGTACGCTGTTTATTGTGTTGATCAGCTGCGTCGCCACTATCGGCGGCTTTCTGTTCGGCTTTGACAGCGGCGTCATCAACGGCACGGTCGAAGGCCTGCAAACCGCGTTCAACTCCGACAGTGCCGGTACCGGGTTGAGCGTGTCGTCCATGTTGCTCGGCTGCGCCGTCGGCGCCTTCTTTGCCGGTAACCTCGCGGACAAATACGGACGTCGCTCCCTGCTGATCGTCGCCTCGGTCTTTTTCATCGTGTCCGCTTGGGGCTCCGGCGTTGCTGGTGGCACTGTTGAATTTGTCATCTATCGCATTCTGGGCGGTCTCGCCGTAGGTGCCGCCAGCGTCATGGCACCGGCCTATATCAGTGAGGTGGCTCCAGCGCGCTACCGCGGTATGCTCACCTCAGTACAGCAGATCGCCATCATCACCGGCCTGACCATGGCGTTCTTCAGCAACTACCTGTTGGCCAAGTTCGCCGGCGGCTCCACCCGGGAGTTCTGGTTGGGTTTTGAAACCTGGCGCTGGATGTTTTGGATGGAGCTGATTCCGGCGTTCATCTTTTTCTTCGCACTTCTCGCCATTCCGGAGAGTCCCCGCTATCTGGTGGCATCCGGCAAAATGGAGCAAGCCGGCGGCGTATTGGCCCGACTCTACGGGCGCCGCACCGCCGAAACCAAAGTCGACGAGATCAGCACCTCCCTTGCCAAGGACCATCACCGTCCGCGGCTGTCCGACCTGATCAACAAACAGACCGGCAAGCTGCGCACCATCGTCTGGATCGGCATCGGCCTGGCGGTACTGCAGCAGTTCGTGGGCATCAATGTGGTGTTCTACTACGGTGCAGTACTCTGGCAGGCAGCGGGCTTCTCCGAAAACGACGCCCTGGCCATCAACGTCATCTCCGGCAGCATCAGCATCGCGGCCTGTCTGTTCACCTTTTTCTTTGTCGACAAAATTGGGCGCAAGCCGCTGTTGTGGTTCGGCTCGGCCGGTATGGCCATCACTCTGGGCCTGGTCGCCTACGCCTTTGCCGGTGCACCGGTGAACGTGGAAACCGGCAACCTGAACTTGTCCGACAATGCCGGCCTGCTGGCCCTGATTGCGGCGAACGCTTATGTGTTCCTGTTCAACCTGTCCTGGGGCCCGGTGATGTGGATCATGCTCGGGGAGATGTTCCCGAACCAGATTCGCGGCTCTGGTCTGGCCGTTGCCGGTCTGGCCCAGTGGTTGGCCAATTTCCTGGTCACCTGGACCTTTCCGATTCTTCTTGCGGGCATTGGTCTATCCGCCGCTTACGGTATCTACACCTTCTTCGCCGCGCTCTCTGTGGTGTTTGTGCTGATGATGGTGCATGAGACCAAAGGGAAGGAATTGGAGGAGATGGAGGGGTAATTACCTTGGGTTAGGCGGATGCGGCCTTTGGCCTTATCCGCCCTACGCATAGCACGGCAGGTCGTGTAGGGCGGATAAGCAAAGCGCATCCGCCGTAACCCAACGTTAAGCTCACCGCGCCAACCGCAACAATGCGGCCACCGAAATCGCATCGGTAATTTCACCGCAATCCACCATCGCGATGGCCTCGGTCAGCGGTAACTTTTTCACTTCAATATCTTCGCTATCATCCAGACTCTGCTCGACGGTCTGCAAATCCCGAGCCACGTAAATGATCGCGGTTTCGTCGGTGACCGAATTGGACAACTGCAGCTCCTGCAACATCTCCCAGTGTTGGGCCGAGAGCCCCACCTCTTCCTGCAACTCACGCTTGGCGGCACTCAATGGGTCTTCATCGCGGGGACAACCGCCCTCCGGGATTTCCCAGGTATATTCACCCATGGTGTAACGGGTCTGACGCACCAGCCAGGTGTTGCCCGCTTCATCAATCGGGACCACACCGACCGCGGTATTTTTGAAATGCACCACGCCATAGATGCCATCCGTACCAGCCGGAGTGATCACCTCCTCGTGGGACACTTTAATCCAGGGGTTTTCATACACGCAGCGCGTCGACTTGCGCTGCCAGCCGCCGATCCTATCTGTCACACAATCACCTTTATCATTTGGGGGAGGCATTCAGGGGTCAATGCAAACGGTGGGGGTCAAGCTCAACGCGCTGGATGTGTCGACCGAGCATCAACACCCGGCCAAAGTAGCGGTCACCGCCGGTGACGGTAAACTCGAAATAGAACGCACGCCATAAACCGGGGCGACCCCGGGCGTCTTTTTTGATCCAGAGCTTACGCAGATAAACACTCTGATCCAACATCTGCACCTGCATCTGTTCACAGTGACGACGGGCCGCGATGAACGCCCGGTCTTTCGCCTGGAAGGCGCGCCAGCTGTAATAAATGAACAGGCCCAGAACGGTCAGCCAGATCAACGCTTTCAAATCGAGCATGAATTCATGATTCCCGGACAAACCCGAAGGATACCGTCTGGTGACTCGCGGAACCACCCCGAGAGAAAAATTTTCAGCACAAGAAACGTGTGGCTTAACGCGAGCGAAAAGCAGAGGGGGCAAGCCAGAGCGAAGAGCACTCTGGCCCAATGCGGGCCGCCGGAACCGGCGGCCGCGCAGGTGATTGCGTTCGTTCAGATTACAGCGGTGTGACGTTTTCCGCCTGCGGTCCCTTCTGGCCCTGGGTCACTTCGAAAGTGACGCTCTGGCCTTCTTTCAACGTGCGACGACCTGAACCATTAATGGCACGAAAGTGAACAAACACGTCTGCACCACCTTCACGCTCGATGAAACCATAACCTTTGTCGTCGTTGAACCACTTAACAACACCTGATACCAGTTGATCTGACATACTTTCCTCGTCTAGCAAACAAATGCAGATCCGAAAACATCGACGAACCTGCCTGACATAAACCGACCTTGGTCAACGCCTGGGCGAGCAACGCAAAAGCCGGGGTGAAACAACCCCAGGGGTTGTGCTAAGGGAAGGGTCGAACAAAGTTACTGGAGGGTGCCTCGCGGGAGCCTAGCCTTTGGCCGTTCACAATCTCTAGCAAAAAAATTAAAGCACTTCGCTCCAGGCAGTTCAAGCATAATTTGATGAAACTTTGAGCGGGTTCCGAAGCGACAGTGCACGGCACCCATGGGGTGCCGAAAAAGGTGTGTGGCACCACATGGGTGCGCTACCGACGGGCGAGTACTTCGTGCAGGTAGATGGAGAGCACCACCAGAGGCATGCTGAATATCATCACCACGCGCTTCAGTACTTCAAACTCCAGTCCTTCCTTGGCCAACTGGTAACAGGCCAGCGCCCAGACGGCACTGGCGAAGTAGGCCCAGCGCCAGCGCCGGAAAACACCCAGCGCCACCACCCAGCCCACCGGGGCCAGTAACATACCATAGCCCTCTGAGTAGCCCAGAAACACCGCACCGGCAACCAGCAGGCACAGGATCAACAGAGCATTGAGCGACAGGTCCAGTCGGCGCTTACGCTCGGGGGTGAGTAGCGGCATAGTCGGCGTTATTCCTTGTCCACGAAGTACAGAGGATCTTTTTTGATGGCGGACAGTGCCGCATCCCAGGCCGCCTGGGCATCCACCAACATGCAATCGGCCGCGAGCAGTTGGCCGCGCTTTATGGCGCCTTCGGGCAGCAACGACTCCAGGCGATCGTAGCGTTGCACATAGCCTTTGAAGCTGTGACAGCGAACGGCATTGGTGATCTGCCGGCCTCGGGCGTCGGTGAGAATGAAGTCCACAGGCTCCTCTTCCAACAGGTACGGCGGCATCACCTGTTCTTCCACCGCGTGCATCATGGTGTTGACGGTGAAATCGCACCCGAGAAAGAGTATCCGGCCGCCGAGCTTCGGCAAGATGGCGAAAGGCGAATGCTCGCCACAGGGGGTGTGGTCCTTTTCGTGGCCCACGAGCAGGTCCGAGGTATTGGGACCGATCGCCGCCGCCGAGTGCGTCGGGTGAAGGCTGCGCACCACACCCTGCTGGCGCCGGAACGCCTCACTCAGGCTGCCGACACAGGAAGGGGTTTCCTCGGTGTCGAACAGCGGATTCTCGGCGTTGACCGTTTCGTAACTGAGCGTGGGCATTGCCAAGGTACCCGCGGGCCCCAGGGCCCGGCGCAACCCGGCCGATACGATATCAGCGGGCATGGCCTCCCCCAGTGAACGCAGCGATGCGTGCACCATCAGGGTATCCCCGGGCTTCACACCCAGGTCTTTGAGAAGGTTGGACAGTTCCAGATGGGGGTTGATATTCATAGCAGCTCATACTCCCATGGCTTTTTGAGCAAGCGTGTTTTTGATCAGTGGCAGATTGTCCACCCGCCGGAGCCCACTATTGCGCAGGGCGATCCAGGCGGGAGAGCGACTGCCGAAGAGTCGTTTGAAACCTTCCATGGTCGCCATCATGCCCAGGTTGTCCCCCAGGCGTTGGCGTTGATAACGGCGCAGTATCGAAGGCTCCGACAGCGGCAGGCCGCGAGTCAACGCCCGTTCAATTTCCTGATACAGGGCCTGCACATCCTTCAGCCCCAGATTCACCCCCTGACCGGCCAGGGGGTGAATACTGTGCGCCGCATCGCCGACCAGGGCGATGCCCGGGCGGATGTAATCCCGGGCGTGGCGCTGGTAGAGCGGAATACCGTGGCGGCGATCCGTACCGGTGACCGCCCCCAGGGTGTACTCGAAGTCCCGTCCGAGGCGGTCGCAGAATGCCGCGTCGTCCAGGGCCAGCAGTTCGTCGGCCAGAGCTGAATCGGCGGACCAGACAATGGAGCTGTAGTGCTCATCCCAGGGGTGTTCGCCGGCATCCACTTCCCCCCAGTGGCAACGCAGGGGCAGGAATGCCAGTGGCCCGGTGCGCATAAAGCGTTGGCGGGCCGTCTGGCCGTGGGGACGCTCGGTCCGCACCGTGGTGACAATGGCCCTCTGTTCATAGGGCCACTCCCGGATATTGAAACCCGCCAGCTCCCGCACCCGGGAGTGAGCTCCATCGGCGGCAATCACCAAAGGCGCAACCAGCGTGTGCCCGGTATCGAGGCCGACCGATGCAGCCCCGTCATCGCGCTGCTTAAGGGTCGCCACCGCCGACGGCCGGAACCACTCGACCGTGGACTGATAGGTCAAGGCCTGACGCAGGTGGCGCACCAGAACGCTATTTTCCACAATGTGGCCCAGCTGGTCGCAGTTGAGCTCATCCGCGTGAAAACCGATGCGCCCGCTGGCCTCACCATCCCACACCAACATATCCCGGTAGGGGCAGGCCCGTTCGGCCTCTATGTGCCGCCATAGGCCCAACTGCTCATAGATTCGCCGGGACGCCGGCGTCAGCGCCACCACCCGGGGATCGAACTGCTCCCCCCGATACACGGCCGGCTCGGCGTCGCTGGCTTCCACCAGCGCCAGGCGCAGGCCACGGGCCGCCAGCAGGGGCGCCAGTTTCAGTGCCAGGGTGGCCCCGACCTGCCCCGCACCGACGACAATGACATCGTACGTGGTTTCACTCATGGCCCCATCTCCGACAGCCGTTGAACGGGAGGTTCCCAGGGCGCACGCGGCCCGGCCGTGCCCATGGTCTGGGCGGCAAACCAGTCTTTTACCCCGGGCAGAAAGTCCAACCCGACAAACCCGAGATGACGCAACGCCATCAGACCGAGACGGCGGTTGGAAAACACCCGCACCAGTTTATCGCTCAGCTGTATGGTCAGACGCTGATCCTGGGCGCGCTGCGCCACATAACGATTCAGCACGGGCAGCGCCCCGGGATCACCTCCCTCCAGACGCGCCCGCCGCAAGACCGCCGCCAGGGCCGCCGCATCGCGCAGGGACAGGTTGAACCCCTGCCCCGCCACCGGGTGCAGATAGTGGGCACTGTTGCCCAGTAACACCAACCGCGAGCGCACCTGCTCCTGGGCCTGAACCAGCGCCAGCGGCCAGGACTGTCGCTCGCCGACCCGGGTCAGGCGCCCGAGACGCCAGCCGAAGGCCCGCTGCAGGGCGTCAAGAAATTCCGGCTCCGGGGCGCGGCGCAGTGCCTCGGCCTCGCCCGGGGGCAGGGTCCAGACCAGCGCGGCCCGACGGGCCTGCGGGCTTTCATCCAGCGGCAACAGCGCCAAGGGCCCTCGGGGGGTAAAGCGCTCGTAGGCGCGACCCCTGTGAGGTCGCTCGAACGAGACATTGGCAATCACCGCATGCTGCTGATAGTCGCGGCGGACCTGCTCTATGCCCAACCGACGGTGC
>NZ_DFTP01000040.1:9898-17182 GCF_002381585.1 Marinimicrobium sp. UBA4209 | reverse complement strand
GAAGCGCCTCCGTCCGCGAGCACCACCAGCCGCGCGGTGAGCGTTCCCGGGGCACCCTCACCCTTCAGGGTGAGGGTGCTCAGGTGCCGCCCCGGCAACAGGCCGGTCACCTGCGCCGGGGCCAGCACCCGGACCTCCCGCGCGCCATCGGCCGCCGCTCGCAGGGTCGGTGCCAGCCAGGCATTTTCCAGAACGTAACCCAGGGCATCCCGGGCCTGCTCACGGGCGTCAATCAGGGCCCCGCCAAGGTGCCCCTGATCGGACACATGCACCTCCGTGATGGCCGTCGCGTGGGCTTTCAGCCGAGACCATAGCCCCAGACGCTGCAGAATATCGGCGCTGCCAGCGGAAATGGCGGTGGAGCGATTGTCATAGTGAGGCGCGTAGTGATCACTCACCAACCCGTCGGGAGAGCGGGCGTCGATCAACACTGTCCGCCAGCCGGCACCGCTGGCGGACAGCAGTCCGGCCAACACAGACCCCACCATGCCACCGCCCACAATGGCGATGTCGTAGTCCGGCAGGGCAAGCGATTCATTCATGGACAGGCCTCACACAGGAACAGTGGCGGTCATTACCGCGATCGCGATGCATCGGCCATCAGTGCCTCGATGTCATCCGGCTCCTTGGGCACACCGTCGGTCAGAACCTCGCATCCCTCTTTGGTCACCACCACATCGTCTTCAATCCGAATCCCGATGCCGCGCCACTTCCGGGCGACCCGCTCATTGTCCGGCGCCACATAGAGTCCGGGCTCCACGGTCATGACCATACCCGGCTCCAACAGGCGCCACTGGCCATCGATTTTGTAGTCGCCCACATCGTGCACATCCAGCCCGAGCCAATGGCCGACCCTATGCATATAGAATTCGCGATAGGCCTCGTTGGCGATCAGTTCATCCACTTCACCCTGCAAGAGCCCCAGCTCTACAAGACCTTCGGTCAGCACCTGGACCGACACCTCGTGGGGACGGTTCCAGTGGTTGCCGGGGCGGATCTCGGCAATCGCCGCCCGCTGCGCCTTGAGGACCCATTCATACAGAGCGCGCTGCTCCGCACTGAAGGTGCCGTTGACCGGGAAGGTCCGGGTGATATCCGCGGCATAGGTTTCATACTCACAGCCGGCATCAATCAAGACCAGGTCACCGTTTTTCAGTGCGGCGCTATTTTCAATATAGTGCAAGATGCAGCCGTTTTTACCGCCGCCCACAATACTGCTGTAAGCCGGGAAGCGCGCCCCGGCCATGGCAAACTCGTGCAGAATCTCCGCCTCGAGCTGATACTCCATCACCCCCGGCTGGCAGTAGCGCATGGCGCGACTGTGCGCCCGGGCGGAAATCTCCCCGGCGTGGCGCATCAGGCGCAGCTCGGCGGCACTTTTGATCAGGCGCAGGTCGTGCAGAAAGTGATTCAGATCGAGAAACTCCCCGGGTGGGGTGGCACCGGAGCGGACCTTCGCACGGATACTGTTCACCCAGTCCATGACCTGGCGATCAAACTCCCGATCTTTGCCCATGGCGTAGTAAACCCGCTCCCGGCCTTCGAGCAGGCCCGGCAGAATATCGTCGATGTCATCAATGGGGAACGCATCGTCGGCGCCGTAATCCCGGCAGGCACCTTCGGGTCCGGCGCGGTAGCCGTCCCAGATTTCCCGGTCCGGGTCCCGGTCGCGGCAGAACAGGACGAACTCGCCGTGTTCCCGCCCGGGAATCAGCGCCAACACCGCGCCGGGTTCGGGAAAACCGCTCAGGTAGTGCAGGTCGCTGTCCTGGCGGTAAGGGTACTCGGTATCGCGACTGCGCTGACGTTCCGGCGCCGAGGGCACTATGGCAATGCTGTTGGGTTCCATCACCTCCATCAGCGCCTTGCGCCGACGGGCGAACTCCTGACGTGTGATTTTCATGGATCGACCTTAGGGCTCAGCCGTTAGGTAACGCGAAAAAGGGGTAACGACATCAATGCAGGGTCGGGGGTTCATCCGCCGATGGGGTCTGGGTCGCCTCGGCACCGGGCACATTGGCATCCACCAGCGCCCGCGCGCCAAACTCCATAAACAGCGAAAGCGCGGCCATGCGCACATATTCCACCACTTCGACGTAATCGTTCTCGGCTTCACGGGCGGACTCTTCATCGTCCAGCTCCACCTGGGCAATGGCCGCCAGATCTTCCAGCGCCTCGCGGGCTTCGTCCGAAAGGTTAGTGTCGCCGGCGTGCCCAGCGCTGCCAAAGCCCACCAGAAAACCGTGACACCACTGCCCGAGGCACTGCACCCGCAGGGTGATTTCCCGCTCGTCTTTGGGCAGCAGCGGTTGCAGCGCAAAGCCGTTGCCGGTCAGTTGCGCCCGAGTATCCCGGTACACTTGGGTCAGCGCATTGCGGACCGACTCGTCCGGCGCCTGGGTAAAGTCCAGCTCTTCCACCGCCTCAAGCAACCATTCGGTTTCATCCGGTTTGGCCCCACCACAGAACTTCCCGCACAACAGCCCCTGCAATTCCGCCGGGTTGATCAGAATACCCAGCGGCTGTAACAGCTCGCTCAATTGTTCATAACTCAGGGGGGTTATTTCGGGTTCGGTCGTCATGGGCACCTCGTGTCGTTGACCGGATATGCTAACACGAATCCCGATTTGACGGCGGGCAGGCGTTAACAGCGAAGTGGTTACGGCGGATGTCGTCGAGTCCGGTTGCGGCGGATGCGCCTTCGGCTTATCCGCCCTACACGAACCGCGGAGGTATGCGTAGGGGCCGAGCGCAGCGGTATGACCCGCATCCGCCGTGACCCAACGGGGCGAAGATTGACCCTCTGCGAAGGGCGCAATATAGTAGCTGCACGCGAATAATGAACCCGGTCCCCGAAATCATGTCCGATGAACTGCTAGAAGCCCTGGAAGCAAAGATGGATCGTCTGATCCAGGTCTGTGAACGCCTGCAGCAGGAGAACGACGAACTGCGGGCCAAAGCCAATGACTGGCAGCGGGAGCGGGTGCGTTTGATCGAGAAAAACGAGCTGGCCCGCGGCCGGGTAGAGGCCATGATTACGCGCCTGAAGAGCCTGGAGGCTGACTCGTGAGCACCGAAACGGTTTTCGTAAAAATTCTGGATAAAGACTATCAGGTGGCCTGCCCTCGAGAGGAGCGCGCGGCACTGCAGGAGTCTGCTGAACTGCTCGATGAGCGCATGCGAGCCATCAAGCGCAGCGGATCGGTAATCGGGCTGGAACGGATCGCCGTGATGGCGGCCCTGAACCTGAGCCACGAATTGTTGCAGGCCAAACGCCAACCGCAACAGCCCTCGCTGGATCTGGACCAGAACGAACTGCAGCGCCTGAACGACAAAATCGATCGCAGCCTGGAGCAGTTCGAGCAGCACTGAGCCCCCACCTTTTGCCGGTGCCGAATCCGGTTGCGTTGCCCCCCGACTTCCGGGTTATACTGAAAGCACGCCCTGGGGTGTTCGCCAGTCAACACGTCCTTGAGCCGATAACCGCAGTACAGGCGTTGTTCTGTAGGTCCTGTTGAGCATTACCGCGCGAACGGGAAGCCTGATGGACCGCGAACATCGCCACCTTGAGCCTTAGGGTTCAAGGCCCAATTGACAGCGGCACCTTGGGGTTCTCCTTTCTCTCGCCGATCCGGTTTGGGTCCGGTGATTCCTTTAGGACGATTCAACCGCGGACGTCTCGCCCTTGAGCACGATTTCCGAATTTCCCGCACCGGACAAGAAACAACTGCGCCAACGATTGCGCGCCCGCCGCAATGGCCTGACGGCCCAGGAACACCGGGACGCCGCCCACGCAGTGGCGCGTCAGATAAGTCGCACCGCGGAATTCATTCGCAGTCGGCGGATCGCTGTGTACTGGCCCAATGACGGCGAGATTGATCCCACCCCCATTGTGGAGCGAGCCTGGCAGTTGGGTAAGCAGTGCTACCTGCCCGTCTTACACCCCATTCAACCAAGGCGACTCTGGTTTGTGCTCTGGCAGCGCGACACCCCACTCTACCCCAACCGCTATGGTATTCCGGAGCCGAATCCCTACCGGGAACCGCGCCTGGCGGCACCCTTTCTGAATCTGGTATTGCTACCCCTGGTGGGCTTCGATGCGAACGGAGGGCGACTGGGCATGGGCGGCGGTTTCTACGATCGGACCTTCGCGTTCAAGGCCGGTGACGGTCACATCCCCGGGTACGGCCCGGACCTGTTTGGCCTGGCGCACGCCTGTCAGGAAGTACCCGCGCTGCCGATTGAACCATGGGATATTCCCCTGACAGCGGTGGTAACCGATCGGGGTGTTGTTCGATAAGAGGTGGGTGTTGCTGAGCGACGGGCGCTAGGAATTATCGGCCTGCTGCAGGACCACCGAGGCAGCGCTGCTGTCGTCATCACCAAACCAACTGCCCAGATCCAGCGCACTGATCAGCACGCCCAGGCAGAACACAAAAATGACCAGAGTAACGATATCGGTTTTCATTTTATTCGGAACCTTCTTTTTTAACCGTTCAGGTATTCAGTTTATCGACATCCGTCCAGAACTAAATTTCCCTGTTGGCGTACCGTTTTATCGCAACGAAGTCTAAGGTTAGTCGAAAATCGTGACAGATCAAGAAAAACGTCGGAAAAATGGACGTTTTTTGAGGCAAATGTGTTGAAAATCACATTTTTAGGGCGGGTTTTGCGGTTTTTTTGGTGGATGACGGGCTTCGCCCTTATACCACCCTACCGTGAAGTAGGTCGGATTAGCGCGCAGCGCGTAATCCGACAATAACCGCGTGAGCGTGGTTGGGCACGGAATGTCGGATTACGCGCGAGGCGCTAACCCGATCTACGGGCTACGATGTGAACGTAGGGTGGCATAAGGGCGAAGCCCGTCATCCACCGACTCAACCAATTCTCAATGCACCTCAGCTCAGAAAGAACTGATAGGCCTCGTTGTCGGTTTCATCCCAATAGGGATAATTGATTTCATCCAGGAATTTGCGCACCTGTGCCCGCTCTTTCTTGGGCACCTGCATACCGATCAACACCCGCCCATAGGCGGCGCCGTGGTTGCGATAGTGGAACATGGAAATATTCCAGTGCCCGGCCACCCGATTGAGGAAGGCGAGCAGCGCTCCCGGACGCTCCGGGAACTCGAAGCGGAATACCATTTCATCCCCCACGTTCGGCGCGTGCCCGCCGACCATGTGGCGGATATGCATCTTGGCCACTTCGTTGTCGGTCATATCCACCAGGTCATAGCCCTGCTCGCGCAATTCGGACACCAGCTCGGCGCGGTCGTGGCCGCCGCTGCCCACCTGGATGCCGACAAAGATTTTCGCCTCCTGGCTATCCGCGTAGCGGTAATTGAACTCGGTGATATTGCGCTTACCCAGTGCCTTACAGAACTCTTTATAGGCACCCGGGCGCTCCGGAATGGTGACCGCCAGAATGGCCTCTCGCTGCTCACCGATTTCCGTGCGCTCGGAAATGTAGCGCAACCGGTCGAAGTTGATGTTCGCCCCGCAATCGATGGCAACGAAGGTCTGACCGGTAATGCCGTTCTCCGCCACATACTTTTTCATGCCCGCCACGCTGATGGCGCCGGCGGGCTCGGCGATGGAGCGGGTGTCTTCAAAAATGTCCTTGATACCGGCACAGATTTCATCGGTATTGACGGTGATCACCCCGTCAATGGTCTTGCGGATCACCCGGAAGGTTTCCTTGCCGATCTGGGCCACCGCCACCCCATCGGCAAAGATGCCCACCTGGGGCAGAGTCACCCGCCGCTTTTTCTCCATCGCGGCCTTGAGCGAGGCGGATTCATCGGACTCCACCGCAATGACTTTCACATCCGGGCGCACGTATTTCACGTAGGCCGCCACACCGGCGCAGAGACCACCCCCACCGACGGCGACAAAGATCGCATCGATATGGCCCGGGTACTGGCGCAGAATCTCCATCGCCACCGTGCCCTGCCCGGCAATCACGTCCGGGTCGTCGAACGGGTGGATATAGGTCATGCCCTTTTCTTCCACCAGTTTTTTGGCGTGGGCCGAAGCTTCATCGTAGCTGTCCCCATGCAGGACCACCTTGCCCCCACGGGCGCGCACAGCGTCCACCTTGATCGGCGGCGTGGTACGCGGCATCACAATGGTGGCCTTGATGCCCAGATGATGTGCACCCATCGCCAGCCCCTGGGCGTGGTTGCCCGCCGAGGCCGCAATCACGCCCTTCGCCTTCTGCTCTGGGCTCAGTTGCAGCAACTTGTTGTAGGCGCCCCGGATTTTGAAGGAGAACACCGGCTGCAGGTCCTCGCGCTTGAGCAACACCTGATTGCCGGTGCGCTGGGACAACAGCGGCGCCGGATCGAGTGGCGTCTCGACGGCGAGGTCGTAGATGCGGGCATTGAGGATACGTTTGATGTAGGAATCGGGCATAGGAGTGTATTGCACCAAAGCTGTGTGAGACGGCAAACCCCCATGGTAAACAATTTGCGAACCGCTGGCATCCATCGCGTATAATGCGCGCATCCACAACAGCGAGGTGACCATGACCCAGGACGAACTCAAGAAGGCAGTCGGCCAGGCCGCCGTCGACTACATCGCCTCGAAACTTCAGCGCGACAGCATCATCGGCGTGGGCACCGGCTCCACCGCCAATTGCTTTATCGACGCTCTCGGTAAGCTCAAAGACGATTTCGCGGGCGCCGTGGCCAGCTCGGATGCCTCGGCGGAGCGTCTGCAGAAGCTGGGCATCACGGTGTATGACCTGAATGAGGTCAGCGAGCTGCTGGTGTACGTTGATGGCGCCGATGAGAGCAACGCCCAGTTGGAGCTGATCAAGGGCGGTGGCGCGGCGCTGACCCGGGAGAAGATCGTCACGGCGGTATCCCGGGAGTTTGTCTGTATCGCTGATGAGAGCAAGTGGGTGGATGTATTGGGCGCTTTCCCGCTACCGGTGGAGGTGATTCCGATGGCGCGCTCTTATGTGGCGCGCGAGTTGGTGAAGCTGGGCGGTGATCCGGTGTATCGCACGGGTGTGGTGACGGATAACGGGAATGTGATTTTGGATGTGCATCATCTGGAGATTATGGAGCCGAAGAAGCTGGAGGCGGAGATCAACCAGATCGCCGGGGTAGTCACCAACGGCCTGTTCGCCCGACGCGGCGCCGATGTGTTGTTGCTTGGCACCGCTGAGGGTGTGAAGACCATCAAGCCCAAGTATTAACTGCGATAGCCTCTTAGCTTCGAAGCGAGTCCGGTCCGGGGTGGGGTGTATCTATCCCGGACACGCCGTAAACCCATCCCT
>NZ_DFTP01000040.1:9486-9690 GCF_002381585.1 Marinimicrobium sp. UBA4209 | reverse complement strand
GCGCAGCGCTTAACCCGACGCTTGGCACTCGACGTCGGATTGCGGCCTTCGGCCGAATCCGACCTACTCAGACTACTTTATTATCGGCCAATCAAGGATTACGCCCTTCAGCCGATAAACCTTCTATATTTGGGTTTAAGTGCTTCGAGTTCACGGCGATTGATACTGGCATTGAGGAGCGCTTGGGGTGAACCCTTCCAAGAC
>NZ_DFTP01000040.1:1465-9400 GCF_002381585.1 Marinimicrobium sp. UBA4209 | reverse complement strand
GGGTTTACGGCGTGTCTTGGAAGGGTTCACCCCAAGTGCTCCGGGCTTTCCGACTGCGACATACTCGACCAGCCCCGGCTTACAAGTTTTAAAGGAGTTCTAAAATGAACTGGATCAAGCGCAGCATGCAGACTCGGCTGATGGCCGTGGTGGGGCTCGGGTTGGGGGGCTTGCTGGTGACGGCGGTGATCGCCATCAGTCAGTTGAACCAGCGGCTGGACCGCTACAACGAACTGATTACCGTCAACATCGCCCAGGAACGAGCCATCAACCAGATGAACTTCGACTTCAAAGTCCAGGTTCAGGAATGGAAAAACGTCCTCCTGCGTGGCTACGACGACAGCCGACGCGCACGGTACTGGAACCAGTTCGAAGAACAGCACAACATCATCCAGGACGAAGGGCAGGCACTGCTCAGCCAAATGGAACCGAGCCCCGTGCGCCAGGAAGTGGCCGACTTTCTCGACGCCCACCAGACACTGTTCCGCGAATACCGCGCCGGCTTTGAAGCCTTCAGCGCCAACAACTACGACCCGACAGTGGGCGATAACGCCGTCTCCGGCATCGACCGGGAGCCCAGTCGGCTGCTGAACGACGCTGCAGAGCACATCAGCACCACCGTCTCCACCCTCACCCGCGAGGTCGAACAGGGCAGCGCCCAGGTCAGCTTCTGGTCGCAAGTGGCCATTGCGAGCGTCGCCCTGCTGGTGGTGGTGTTGCTGTGGTGGACGCTGCGGGCCGCCTTCCTGCGCCCACTCAAAGTTCTCATGGACCATATTCAGGAAATGGCCCAGGGGGATTTCACCGGCAAGGTGCGTATTCAGCGGGCCGATGAACTGGGACAACTGAGCGACAACCTGACCCGGTTACAATCGGAGATGGGCGGTGTCATCGGTTCGGTAAAAGACTCGGCGCTCAAACTCAACCGCGCCTCCGAGCACATCAACCTGAACGCCGATGAAATCACCCGGCTGACCGGTGATACCGAACAGTCCACCGATCAGGTGGCCACGGCGGTCAACGAGATGTCATCCACGGTGCAGGAGGTGGCCAACAACGCCTCCGGGGCCGCCGAGGCGGCCAATCAGGCCGATGAGGGAGCGCGACGTGGGCGCTCGGTGATGGAGTCCACGCTGGATTCGATCAATCATCTGTCCAACGATGTGAATTCCGTGGCCGAGGCCATGCGTCAGCTCGAGGGTGAAACCAACCGGATTGGCAGTGTGCTCGAAGTGATTCAGAACGTCGCCGAGCAGACCAACCTCTTGGCCCTCAATGCCGCCATTGAGGCGGCTCGGGCCGGTGAGCAGGGGCGCGGCTTTGCGGTGGTGGCCGATGAGGTGCGCACTCTCGCCCGTCGGACCCAGGACTCCACCCGGGAGATCGCGGAAATCATCGATGCGGTGCAAGCCGGCGCCGCCAACGCCATGTCCGCCATGGCGGCCAGCCAGGAACAGGCCCAGAATACCGTGGCCAGTGCCGGTGAGGCCGGTGAGGCGATTGCCGAAATTACCCGGGCCGTGGCCAGCATCAGTGAGATGAATGCCCAGATCGCCACGGCGGCCGAGGAGCAGAGCTACGCCGCCGAGGAGATCAACAAGAACATCGAGCGGGTGGTGGAGCTGGTCCAGGGGGCGCACCAGAGTGCTCAGGGGTCCACCAAAACCGCGCGGGATCTCAATGAGTTGTCGCGGCATTTATCAACACAGATCGCGCATTTCCGGGTTTAGACGGTATATCCAAAGCCGGGGCGGGACAACCGTACCCCACGTAGGTCGGATTAGGCCGGAGGCCGTAATCCGACAAGGGCGTCTGTATTGTGTCGGATTACGGCCTTTGGCCTAATCCGACCTACTCGGACTCATCCACCAATGCCTCTACTAACGCCACTGAATCATTTCGCCCAAACGCTCAAGATCATTGATCACCCGCCACTGGCCGCCGCCGGATTCCACCCGGCCCTGCCAGTGCTCCAGGCGCTTGGCGTAGTCCCGGGGGTCGATATTGTCCCGGCGCAGTTTGGTGACATTCAGGGCAACCACTTCCACCCCGGACATGTCGATGGGGAAGTCCCGAATCTGCCCTTCCTGAAGATCTTCCTCCAGATCGGAGAATACGAACAGGTAGCGCTGCCCGGCGCCGGTTTCGGTCAGATAGTCGTGGCCCTGAATCACCCCGCCGGTGATGTCGGTATTGGCGGCACCTCGCTCGATACCCCCCAACACCTCATCCAGGGTTTCCTTGAAGGCCCGCTTCTGACCGTTGGCCACGCTCGGACGATCGTCAAAGGTGACTTTGGCAACGATGTTTTTCTCGGTAAAGCTGCCGCCGTCAATCAGGGCCACCGCTATGGAGTCACCGCTGTCCAGGCTGCCCAGCAGATAGGCAATCAATGACTGGGCTTTGTCCAGCTCCTCGGTGTAGGTCCCGGAGGTATCCAGCAGCAGATACACGGCGCGGTTGTCCGGCCGCTGGGTGTCGCTGCAGGCGCTGATCACGCTCAGCGCACCGATCAGCGCGGCGAGGACAGCGCCGCGCCGGAGCCAACCGTAATAACGGTTCATGGTTATCTTCGTCGTACGCTTCATGGCTGTTTCCACAGTTCGCTTCATGGCTTCACCCCCACCACTTTGGTCGCTTCCAAGTCCTCACTGTCATCCCAGGGCGGGTCCTCCCGGTCGGCTTTGCGCTCACTGGAACGCGGGCGGTTCACCCACTGCTCGATGGCCAGAGGGACCACAATGAGCATGTCGTACAGGTGCACCAGCATCTTGCTCAGATGATTGGCCATGCCGCCCACCAGGCGGACGATCAGACGCAGCCCCCGCAGCAGTGCCACCACCATCACCCCCACCACGGTGCGCAGGGAGTGAATGAACGACTCCAGCGGAATCGCCACAAACGCCAGCACGAACGGCAGAATGAAACCGAGCACCATCTGACCGATGGAGGGAATCCAGCGGAACTGGGCCTCCACCACGGCGGCTCCGGTCAGGGTCTGGTTGAGCGCCTCGCGGTCCAGAGCCAGGAGGTCGCGCATATAGGCCAGGGAGGCTTCAATGCTGGCCAAGATGGTCAGCAGCGTCAGGCTGACAATCATCATCCGCCGGCGCATCCGGTCATCCATGCTGCCGATGATCGGGAACAGATGGGTGATCCGCAGGGACTCCAGCAGGAACACCCCCATGGCCACTTCCAGCAGAATGATCACCAGCGCGGCAACGTCCGAAATGCGCATGGACCCCACATAACTATTGCTGCCGACCATCTCCGACATGGGCATGGCAATCAGGTGGAAGTTGATCAGCCCGCCCATCAGGGCAACGGCCAGTACCAGTCCGGCAATCAGAAACTGGGTCATGGAGGACGCGGTCAGGGAATTCACCGCTTTGTCTTCCCCGGCACGAATCGCCGCGTATTCCTGCATCTGCTCATCAATGGTCTTGCTGCGTTCATCCAGCCCATCAATGGTCTGCTTCACCTGGCTCAGGTTCTGATCCAGGGAGCGCCACTGGGGCTGCATCCCGGCCAGAATCCGGTGCCGCTCCCGACTGCTTTTCTGGTACAGCTTCAAGGTCTCTTTATGGGCGTCTTCAATCACCTCACGGATATTTTCCAACACCTTGTGTACCGCCGGGTCACTGCTGCCGGGCAGGCCGGAGACAGTTTCGATCACCTCCGACCAGGCCGGTGGTAGCGGCGGCGCATCGCTGGCCTCCTGATAGTCGGCCTCGATCTTCTCGATGGCGTCGGCAATCTTGCGGTGCAGATTGGGGTAGCGGCTCAGATCCCGCTCCATGATGGTGTGCACCCGGTTGAAGTCCCGCTCAATGGCGGCTTCCGCCGAGCGGCGCCCCATGGCCAGTAGCACGTCCCGGTTGCGCGCCACCAGGCGATGCTCCAATTGACCGATGGACCGGCTCCACAGGCGCATGGCCCCATGCACGGCCCGGCCACTGGCGCGAAACAGTTGATGGGCGTGGCGGCGCCCCAGATAGAGCACCACCACCAGAATCACCAGCCAGATCGCCAGCGAGAGCGCCGGCGAATCCGACCAGAGGGTCAGTAGTTGATTGAACATGATGAATCCTCCGAATCAATGAATGTGCCAACCAGCGGATTGGCTTGAGTCGAAGTATCGCGAACGTCGGTGAAAAATCGGTGAGTTGGCCAGGCAAGGCGGTTTATGCCGCCTCAGAAGCGGGCGGCTTTGCCCAACAGTGACCGCCATCACAGCCTTTCTGGCAGCCAATGCTACACTTTGGCCATGGCAGACATACTCTGGGTTGAAGATCAGTCCCACTGGATCGAGAAGTTCCAGCCGGTGCTCGAGGCCACCGATTTCGATGGCCGGCCCACCCGTGTGCGCGTCTTCCGGTTTGCCGAAGCGGCCTGTCAGCACATCAAGCAGAGCGGCGCCGGCCAGGCACCGGATATTGCCCTGCTGGACGCCCAGATGAACGGCCGGGACAGCGCCGGCGCCTCGGTGTCCCGGGCACTGCAACGCAAGTGGCCCGACGTGCCCCAGGTGTACCTGTCCGAGTACAGCGGCACGGATATTGAGCAGAGTGCGTTCGAGCAGGGGGGCATACAGGACTTCATCGCCAAGCATCAACGCAATATCGAAGCGGTCTTGTGCTGGCGGATCAAGGCGGCTCTGCGTCAGCGTGAAGCCCCCAAAACCGAACAGCTCACCAGCGGGCCTCTGACCCTGGATAAGCTCACCTGGGAAGTCTTCTGGCACGGCCACAAGCTGATGAACCCCAACAACCCCCGCCGTCCGCTGGGCCCGACGCCCCGGAAAATTCTGCGCTACCTGGTGGAGGCGTCCCCCCGGCCGGTATCCACCCTGCAGATGGCCGAGGCATTGGAGGCCGACCCGGAACGATTTTCCTACGCCAACTACCGCCAGCACATCAAAACCCTGCGCCACGCCGTTCAGCAGGCCGAGCCAGAGCGGGACTTCATGGCCCTGTGTCAGCGAGGCGAAGGGATCGTCACCTTTGGGGACCTGGGTGCCTATTGCTGGAAGCCGGTCCAATCAGAGTAAGGAGCCACACCGTGGCCGACCCCGAGAATACTGACCTCAACACCGCGTCCCACCCGCCGTCGGTACGCCCGCGCCGGCTGGCCTTTCCCTGGCTGAGCAGCCTGGCCGGGTTGGCGCTGGGCGCCTACCTGCTGGCGGCGGGCGAGCCCCAGCTGTTGCGCGAGCTGGGGCTGATGCCCGAGGGCTACCGTCTGCACCCACTGCTTCAGGAGTTGGAGGTCAAACTGGCGGCGCTGCTGGTCTTCGCCCTGCTGATCCTGCGCGACGTGTTCCACCACAGCCGGCGCCTGCGGGCCTTTGACCGGGATATCGAGCGCTTGCGCACCGAGCTGAACCAGGTCTGGCAGAGCAAGAAGCAACTGCAACTCAAAGCCCACACCTATGCCGGTCACGCGGACAAACTGAAACTGTTTATCAGCGAGAAGCTGCTGGAATATATCGAGTACGACGAAAAGTTTCTGCACTTCAAAAGCATCGCCGCCGAAGTGCGTCACAACGGAGTCATCTGCTTTGACAAGGTGCAGACCGCCTTACAGAGCCACCTGGAACAGGATCAATATCCGGACGAGGAGACTCATGGCCGAGACCGCGACGCCTTCGAGGCGATGCGCTATCTGTGGGACCTGCTGGACCTGTCCACCACGGACAACATTGCCCTGCACATTGGCAACCAGCTGTGCGAGTGTGAGGAGCACTACTACCAGCGCCTGCTGAACGACGATGCCTCCGAAGCCGTACCCCATCGCCCGGATTACCGGCCGAGGCGGGCCACACTGAAGGCGCTCGCGCCCCTGCTGCAGGAATCACCAAGCCGGCTCGAAGCCCTGGATGAGGGCTCAACCGAGCGGTTGGTACTGGACGACGACCCCCAGTTTCGGGCCTATCTGGACCCGACCGACAGCCTGCTCGGCAACGAAAACCACTTTGTCCTGATGCTGGAAAACCTGCTGAAGAACGCCCAGTTCTTTGCCCGCAAAAAGGCCAAATCCAAGTACAACCGCGTCGCGCTCACCCTCGGCCAGCAGGGCGCCCGGGTCGAGCTCGCGGTGTACAACCGGGGCCCCCACATCGAGCCCGACGCCATGGAGCAGATTTTCCAGCTCGGCTACTCCACCCGCCGCGCCCGGGAACACCACGGCAAGGGGCTCGGATTGTTCTTTGTCCAGGAGATCGTCAAAGGCTATGAAGGTCGGGTAAAGGTCGAGAACGTCGAAAACCGGCCCGCCTACTATTCTCTGCGCATCGCCCTGGCCGACGGCCAACTGACCACCGAAGTGATTGAAGTCACCCTGAACGAGGACGGTCAACCCCAGTGTCGGCGGGCCCAGACCCTAAGCGGCTCCTCCGCGCCGGAAGCGGCAATGCTGGAGTGGGATTTCGACCAGGCCATCACCCGCGTGGAGCTGACCCCGACGGGCAGTCAGGATACCCTCGCCCTCGAGCTGGACCCCTCCGGGGGCAGGGAGACCCGACTGGACCCTCAAAACCCGGCTACTCCCCGCTGGGCCCTGGAGGTACAGCCCCGGCGCAAAGGCGGCAAGCTCACCTTTACGCCGCTGGATGTCGCCGGGGTGTGCTTCCGGGTGCTCCTGCCCACCGCGGCCTCAAGGGTCGAGGGGGACGATGAGGACCTGGACGCTCTGGCCCCCCGGGTTGAGGACCTGAACCGCCCCTTCGAGGCCCTCGAGGAGTACCGGGACTGAGCCCGCCAGGGACATTGAAATTCCGCCAATCACCCCCATATATAATTAAACGTTACTACCAGCATAGGTTTTTATATTGTTGGCATTTATAAGCGCCATTGCTTTTTGCCCCTTGCCTGGCCGCGGTGCAATCCTTATTATGCTGGCACACGTATAAAGCGGCCACGACCCGCTTGGCGCGGTCGACACCGCTTCACTCACGATACCGATTTGGAGACACAGCTTTATGAGTAGCGACGCTATTGTGCACGTCACTGACGAGAGCTTCGACGCCGAAGTCCTGAAGGCCGACAAGCCTGTTCTGGTGGATTTCTGGGCGGCCTGGTGCGGTCCCTGCAAAATGATCGCCCCGATCCTGGACGAGCTGGCCGGCACCCATGGTGACAAGATCAAGATCACCAAGATGGATGTGGACGCTAACAAAGAAGTCCCGGGCAAGTTCAACATCCGTGGTATTCCGACGCTGATCATCTTCAAGAACGGCGAGCCGGACTCTACCAAGGTGGGCGCACTGTCCAAGCAGCAGCTGGTCGAGTTTATCGAAGGCGCTCTGTAAGCCCGAACCCCGTCGGTAGCCCCCGCCTGGCGGGTGGCTGCCGGGCGCACGGCGACCAGTGACCGGCGCCTTTGCACTACCCGGCGTTTATCGCTATACTCCCTTCATTCGATGTTTGCCCGGCCTTGATTCAGCTCTGAACCACCATCCAGATCGATGGACCAGCCAAATCGATGGGCAGCTCCGGGGAGTTGACTGAAACGCCAGTTGATTTCCAATAAATTCCCGCTTGTTCTCCCTGTTTCGGCGCTCTGTGGCTCAGCCACCCTGGCCTGCAGTCAGCCTGTAAGCAGAGATAACAGCACCCCGGCACCGCCAGTCCCGCACGCTCAGAATCACAATTTTCGTGCAACAACAAATCCATTAACCTTCACACCAAAGTCACACTGTATGAATTTAACCGACCTGAAAACCAAACCCATCGAAGAACTGATCGACATCGCGCGGGAAATGGGGCTGGAAAGCATGGCCCGTTCGCGCAAGCAGGACATCATCTTCAATATCCTAAAGCGCCACGCCAAAAGCGGTGAAGACATCTACGGCGACGGCGTCCTGGAAATTCTGCAGGATGGCTTTGGCTTTTTGCGCTCGGCCGACAGCTCTTACCTGGCCGGCCCGGATGACAT
>NZ_DFTP01000040.1:0-1398 GCF_002381585.1 Marinimicrobium sp. UBA4209 | reverse complement strand
AGCCAGATTCGCCGCTTCAACCTACGCACCGGCGACACCATTGCGGGCAAGATCCGACCCCCGAAGGAAGGCGAGCGCTACTTCGCCCTCCTCAAGGTCAACGAGATCAACTTTGACAAGCCCGAAAGCTCCAAGCACAAAATCCTGTTTGAAAACCTCACCCCCCTGTTCCCCGATGAGCGTCTGCGCCTGGAAGCCGGTAACGGTTCCACCGAAGATCTGACCCCGCGCATCATCGATCTGATTTCTCCCATCGGCAAAGGCCAGCGCGGCCTNNGGGTGATCGACCTGGTGGCGCCGATCGGCAAAGGCCAGCGCGGCCTGATCGTGGCACCGCCCAAAGCCGGTAAGACCCTGATGATGCAGAACATTGCCCAGGCAATTACCCGCAACAACCCCGAGTGCCACCTGATCGTTCTGCTGATTGACGAGCGTCCGGAAGAAGTGACCGAAATGCAGCGCTCGGTGCGCGGCGAAGTGGTCGCCTCCACCTTTGACGAGCCGCCGGCCCGTCACGTGCAGGTCGCCGACATGGTGATCGAGCGGGCCAAGCGCCTGGTGGAACACAAGAAAGACGTGATCATTCTGCTCGACTCCATCACCCGTCTCGCCCGCGCTTACAACACCGTGATCCCCTCCTCCGGTAAAGTGCTGACCGGTGGTGTGGACGCCCACGCCCTGGAGCGCCCCAAGCGTTTCTTCGGTGCGGCCCGGAATATTGAAGAGGGCGGCAGCCTGACCATCATCGCCACCGCGCTGGTCGACACCGGCTCGAAGATGGACGAGGTGATCTACGAGGAGTTCAAGGGCACCGGCAACATGGAGATCCACCTGGATCGCAAGATTGCCGAGAAGCGCACCTTCCCGGCCATCAACATCAATCGTTCCGGCACCCGTCGCGAAGAGCTGCTGACCAGCGAAGACGAACTGCAGCGCATGTGGATTCTGCGCAAGATTCTGCATTCGATGGACGAGATCGCGGCGATCGAGTTCCTGCTGGACCGTCTGAAAGATACCAAGACCAACGACGAGTTCTTCCTGTCGATGAAGCGCAGCAAGAATTAAAGCGACAAGCTGAAAGCCACAAGCTGCAAGCAGTCCGCTGTAGCTGGTCGCTTTCAGCAGGTCAGGCCGCCTAGGCGGCCTGACTGTCAACCCACTGTGCTTCTGACCAAACACCACAGGCTGCGGCATACCACGCACTGCTTGCAGCTTGAAGCTTGAGGCTTGAAGCTCAAATGCAATATTCCGATCTACGCGATTTCATCAAGGGCCTGGAACAGCGCGGCGAACTCAAGCGCATCCAGACTCCCATCTCTCCCGTGCTGGAGATGACCGAAGTCTGCGACCGCACCCTGCGCAGGGCCACCCTTGCGCAGGGTGCGGTCGCAGACTTCG
>NZ_DFTP01000061.1:26615-35699 GCF_002381585.1 Marinimicrobium sp. UBA4209 | reverse complement strand
TGCCAGCCCAGCCAGGCGCCCAGCGCGCCGAGCAGTTTGAAATCGCCGTAGCCCATGCCTTCCTTGCCGGTCAGCAGCTTGAACAGCCAGTAAATCGACCAGAGCGACAGGTAGCCCGCCACCGCGCCCCAGAGGGCGTCCTCCAGTGGCACAAAGCCCCCCAGATGATTGACGATCAGCCCGAGCCAGAGCAGCGGCAGCGTGATGGCATCGGGTAGCAGTTGGGTATCGATGTCGATCATCGTGAGCGCAATCAGCGACCAGGTGAACACCAGTGCCGCCAGGCCGACGCCGGTCACGCCAAACTGGTGAATCACAAACAGGCTCGACAGGCCCGTCACCAGCTCGATGATCGGATAGCGGGCGGAAATCCGGCCTTTACAGGCCGAGCATTTGCCCCGCAGCACCAGATAGCTGATCACCGGCACGTTCTCCCAGGGCTTGATCCCGTGCCCGCAGTGGGGGCAGGTGGAATTGGGGGTGATCAGGTTGAACGTTTTCTGCGGTTCCGGTGGTGACTGCTCCAGCAGCTCGCAGCACTGCGACCGCCACTCCGACTGGAGCATTTTCGGCAGGCGATAGATCACCACATTGAGGAAGCTGCCAACCAGCAGACCTAAAACAGTGGCGCTGATGAGCGCCACTGAGGGGTATAACTCTAATACTTCGTGAATAGATGCCATGAATTAAACGACCTGACCGATTTGGAAGATCGGCATGTACATGGCAATCATAAGGCCACCGACCAGTACGCCAAGTACGGCCATAATCATGGGTTCAAGCAGTGATGTCAGGCTGTCCACCTGGTTGTCGACGGCTTCTTCATAATACACCGCGACTTTCTCGAGCATTTCGTCCAGAGCACCTGATTCCTCGCCGATAGAGGCCATTTGAATCAGTAAGGTTGGGAACATTTTCTGCGCTCGAATTGCTGTGTTTAACTGAATGCCTGTTGATACATCTTCGCGTATTTTAATAATGGCGTCCCGGTAAATTCGGTTGCCTGCTGCACCTGCCACCGATGTCAGTGCGTCGATAAGTGGAACGCCTGCAGCGAAAGTCGTGGAGAGTGTGCGTGCAAATCGTGCCATAATTGAAAGGTACAGAATATTCCCTACCACAGGTACTTTAAGAATATATCTGTCGATAGCATAGCCTACACTTTCAAATCTTTTCTTTGCTTCCTTGAATAAAAATACAAACGCAGCCGCTCCCAGTATAATTTTGAACCAGTGGTTTTGAGCCAACTCTGATAAGTTCAAAACAAAAAGAGTAAATGCAGGGAGGTCTGCACCAAAACTACTAAATGTCTCGGCGAACTGCGGAACCACTTTGACCAGCAGAATACCTGTAACGATGATGGCGACAACTATTACGGCTATCGGGTAAGTCAAAGCTTTTTTGATTTTGGCTTTCAACGCCTCCGTCTTTTCCTTATAAGTGGCGATGCGATCCAGCATGGTTTCAAGGGCGCCAGATTGCTCTCCAGCCTCGACAAGGTTGCAAAACAAGTCATCAAAATACTTTGGATGTTTGCGCAGGGCTTGAGCGAAACCTCCTCCGGCGGCTACATCCTCCCGAATTTCCATCACCAGCTTTCGAACATTAGGGTTGTCCAAACCATCCGCTACAATTTCGAACGATTGAACCAATGGCACCCCGGCCTTCATCATAGTGGCCATTTGTCGGGAAAAGACGGCAATATCGCTGGGCTGTATTCGCTTTCCTCCGCCACTGAATAAAGGCTTCGGTTTTTTCTTGACCTGATTTGCTCGAATACCCTGCTTCAGGAGCTGAGCTTTGACGATTGCCGGGCTTAAGCCTTCTACCTCTCCTTCTATTTTAGAACCCCTTTTGTCAACCCCCTTGTAAACGTATGTTGAAGAAGTCGACGTTCGGGGTTTGGGCTTGTTTTTTGATGTGGCTGGTTTAGCTTGGGCGGTGGTGGCCATAAGCGTTAATCCTTGGTGACTCGGTTGGCTTCTTCAAGGCTGGTCAACCCTTGCGCCGCTTTGCGCAGGGCTGAAATCCGCAGGTTATTAAAGCCCGCTTCGCGGGCCGCTTTGGCAATTTGCAGGGAGTTGCCTCCCTCCATTATAAGACTGGCAATGGTCGGCGTGATGCGAACCACTTCATAGACCCCGACACGACCTTTATAACCATTGGTGCACTGTGCGCAGCCCACCGGGTGGTAAAGTTCCAGTTCGCTGCGGGGAATCCCGATCTCGTCGAAACCCTCTTCACTCAGCACGGCATCCGGGATATCCGTTGCGGGCTTCTTGCAGCTTTTGCACAATCGACGGGCCAGGCGCTGAGCGATAATCAGGCTCACACTGGTGGCCACGTTAAAGGCCGGCACGCCCATATTGAGCAGGCGGGTCAGCGTTTCCGGGGCGCTGTTGGTGTGCAGGGTGGACAGCACCAGGTGGCCAGTCTGGGCCGCCTTGATGGCGATTTCCGCCGTCTCCAGGTCCCGGATTTCCCCCACCATCACCACGTCCGGGTCCTGACGCAGGAAGGAGCGCAGGGATTCGGCAAAAGTCAGCCCTACCCGGGTGTTGACCTGAACCTGGTTGATCCCCTCCAGGTTGATTTCCACCGGGTCTTCGGCGGTGGAGATGTTGCGTTCGCTGGTATTGAGAATATTCAGGCCAGTGTAGAGGGATACCGTTTTCCCGGACCCCGTGGGACCTGTGACCAGAATCATACCCTGAGGCTGGGCCAAGGCATCCATATAGAGTTGCTTCTGGTAATCCTCGTAACCGAGCGCATCAATGCCCATTTTGGCGGAGCTGGGATCGAGAATCCGCAGCACGACCTTCTCCCCAAACAGGGTAGGCAAGGTATTCACCCGGAAGTCGATCGCCCGGCTCTTGGAAATCTTCATCTTGATCCGACCGTCCTGGGGTACCCGGCGTTCGGAAATATCCATCTGGGACATTACCTTCAGGCGTGCCGCCAGGCGGGTCGCCAGGTTGATTGGAGGCTTGGCCACCTCCTGCAGGATGCCGTCTGTGCGAAAACGCACTCGATACGCTTTTTCATAGGGTTCAAAATGGATATCCGAGGCGCCACCCTTGATGGCGTCCAACAGAATCTTGTTGATAAAGCGGACAATCGGAGCCTCATCCTCTTCTTTGCCCCCGTCATCCTTCGGGGCCTCGGGTTCTCCGCCCTCGGTTTCCAGGCTATCCAGAGCGTCGTCGTCCAGTCCGCCCAAGGTGTCACTAATCGACTCTTCTTGAGCGTTGATGTAACGGTCAATAGCGGACGCCAGCTTGTCAGCCTCAACCAGAATCGGGTCTGTGTTCAGGCCGGTATTGAACTTAATTTCGTCCAGCGCATGAAGGTTGGTTGGGTCGGCCACTGCCAGAAACAGCCGATTGCCCCGCTTCATCAAGGGCAGGGTATGGTGCTTCTGGATCAGTTTCTGGTCCACAAGCTTCGCGGGTATTGATATAGCTGAGAGACTATCGAGGTCAAATACCGGGGTGCCGAATTCGTCGGCGGCGACCCGGGCGATAGTGGAAGCATCGAGAATCTGATGAGTGACCACATGCTGCACAAAGGGCACGCGATCGCGTGCCGCCTGGGCCTGAGCCTGGCTCGCCAGTTCGGAATCCAGCAGGCCATCGTGGACCAACCGGCGTGCCAGGCCGCTGAGAGCGGGTGCAGAGGTATTCATAAATGCCTGATTTCCAAGAGCTTTTATTCTGTTCGCTGACCATGTGCCACGGCGGATGAAAGCCGACCTGTGGCGTGAAAGTCAAAGCAGAGTCTTAACTGTATACGATAAGTCCATGGGATATCTACAATTCTAGCGCAGGAATCGTTCTTGGTGCTTTTAAGCCCAATTCCCCGTCCCTCTATAAACTGTGATGCGGTTCACAATATTGAAAATTGAGGGGTGGCTATGCCTGATTCTTTGGCTGGAAAAGACGTCGTCCGGTTGGTGAGGGTGACAAAAAATGTCATTGGCAGGCAGGGTGCGTCCAAGGTTGTCGCATAAATCATTATTATGAAGGGGGTCGGGTTGATTATGGAGTGACCATGGCTCAGGTGGTGGGTTTGGGCGGTTTTGGCACAGCTTATGCAGTCTCTCCTCTGTCTGTAACTATATCCACCAACGGAGTCTCAAACCATGAAACAGATGCAAAAAGGTTTTACTTTGATTGAACTGATGATCGTTGTAGCGATTATCGGTATTTTGGCTGCGGTAGCTCTGCCTGCTTACCAAGACTACACGATTCGAGCCAAAGTTTCTGAGGGGTTAACGTTGTCCTCCGCGTTGAAGACTGCTATTTCAGAAACTTTCCAAAGTCGTGGTCCGGGAACTATGCTTTGTAACGATGCGGCGACTTGTGCCGCTCTTGGCGCCTCTCCGATGACCGCTGCACAGTTGGCACAAAACCAGAATGTTACTTCCATCGAAAGTGATGCTACAGGGATCATTACAATTACCTATGATCCTTCTGTGGTTCCTGCTGGGGCCGAAACTATCTTGATCTCTCCACAAGATAGTGCTGGCGCAGCTCTAGATCTGCAGGCAGCCGGTGCTGGAACGCAAATTACTTGGGATTGCTCTGGTGGTACGGTAGAGGCGAAGTATCGTCCCGCCAACTGCCGTTAATTCAAGCGTTACACGGCTCGTTTCCAGCAAGACCTTCGTTTCGGCGGAGGTTTTGCTTTAAAATATGAAGCTGTTAACGTTAATTGACTTAAAATTATTAAAATCTTGCTATTCCTATTTTATTGAATGATGGCTGTCAGAGCCTTGTTGGTGTCCAACACCAATGCTGGGTGGTTGCTTAGCTGTTCCTTTGCCCCCTTATCTCTACGCTTTTTCATTATCGTTTATAGTCTCGCATACTGGGTACACGCTATGCTCCCGGAAACGGATGATCTTCGGGTGTGATGCAGGATTCTCTCGTGTGAAATCTTTCCCGATGCCAGTAGCTGTTTGCTTGGTGTGATAGGCTGCGGGTCAGATCAAACCTAGTCTGGCGTCGTGGAACCTCATCCCGTTAGCTGGCAGGCTGCCTTCTTAGACTGAAGTGGTCGCATGCCCGAATAACACAGGGCACTCCGATATTGACGGGAGCTTGGCGGAACATATTACCAATGCCCATCGCTTTCGCGAGCTTTATTTAGCGGCCAACCCAGACTCCTAGGACGATGTTCCTGAAATCGATTTTGATGAACGTGCTGTGATTGCCGTATTGGCTGGCCGACAGTCAAATGGTGGTTATTCGGTATATGTCAGTGAAGTCGACGCACGGGACGGCGGTCTTGATGTGGGCTATACGCTGGTGTCTCCGTCCTCGGATTGCGCGGTTACCACCCAAATGACGTATCCTTACTGCTTTGTGTCTCTGCCGAAAGTCCAGGATCAGGTTCATCTTTCCGGCCAAAGCGTATCGGCCTGCGGGCTGGAATTGGAATAGAACGCCAATACGGTACCGTTGCGATTATCGATCGATAAGAACGGAATTGTTGGCGTGCAATACTCTTGTCGATACCGGTTCAGCGGCGCTATATTGCAACCTACACGTCGAGATGCTCGGCACTAAGTTGTTTTCGACGCCAGATCCTTTGGGTTTTTGTGATCTGGCTCTCAAAGCGAAGGCGTGTCAGGTTGGCACAGGGATTTTCAGGGACACCGTAGCTGCTTCATCCAAGTTTCGCTCTTGCGTAATCTTCCTGCTTTAAATCCCCTGCCTTCAATCTTTAAGTGCCGGTAGCCAATACGAACATGGCGATCTTGTTGAGGGCGGTACATTTGAAAGTTCTGATTGTGGTTTTAGTCGGTATTGTGTTTTTTACGTTTGTTGCAAGTGGAGTTGCTATGACATCGCTAATCAGGGGAGAGAAAACCGAGATCGTTGTATTTTCGCCTATGGCAGGGCGCCTTTTGTTTGAAGGTCGGCCTGTTTCGGGGGCTGAACTGAAACTATGGGTTAAATGGAAGGATAAAAAAGGTGAAACCTATCATTATAAGACCGATGAAGACGGTATTTTTTTCATTCCCCAGTTAAACGATACGTATAGGGATAGCCCGCTTGCTCAGCTCGTAATCACCCAGGAGATAACCGTGGAATATCGCGGTGAGAGCTATTTAATATGGACGTTGAGTAAAAGCAAAGGGGAACTGAACGTCGAATTCGGGGGAGAGCCTAAAAATCTGGTCTGCGAGCTAACTGAAGATCTTCGTCCTATTCGTACCGATGATGCACTTTTGGGGGCCCGCTGTACTTGGGAGGTTTGATTTAAAAGGAGTTTTTATGAGTACATTGAGTCCAACGGTTGCGGCGGAACTAGCGACTGATATCTACCGGGTACAAACAGACAATCAGGTGCCTATCTTTCTGTCCCATCCCGCTTTTTCCAGAACGAAGTCTAAACCCTCAACCGCTTTTCGGCACCTAAAAGCCGAGCTGGGTGGCCGGCTGATCCTGAACCGAAAGAATGGTTTTGGAATATGCTCAATGGGCGGAGATTATCATGAGGGCGAAGTGTTTCTGGTGTTCAGAGGTACTACGTCGGCCAATGATCGAGCCGACTTTCTGACCGATGCGAGAATTGGCATCACCAACAACGAAGCTGGTTTACCTGTTCACTGTGGGTTCCATCATTGTTTTGCCAGTATGCTGCCTGCACTCAAAGCGTTTTTCGCCTCCTTGGGAGGCAATATCAAAGTGGTCCACTGTGTGGGCCATAGTCTGGGAGGCGCGGTGGCCTCTCTGGCAGCGGATTGGGTTGCCAGACACCTCAAGTATGCGACGCGGCTCTATACGTTCGGGGCGCCACGGGTTGGTACTGACTGGTTTGTGAAAAGTACCACCTCCGCTGTTCAGGGGGTGAATATGCATCGGATTTATCACAAGACGGATCCGGTGGCCATGGTGCCTTTATATCCGTTTATGCATGCCCCTTATAACTTACCAGGTCACTATATACACTCTCATGAGCCTCTGTTGTCAGGCGACGCTCATCGAATGGATCGCTATGTGAAGTCTGTGAAGGGGAAGTCCTGGGAGTCGATCAAGGGAAACCCCGAGCCACCTTATACGCTTGAGAGTGCTATTGAGTCCTGGTTGGAGTCTAAAACGCCGGTAAACAGTTCATCACCAACATTCTGGAGGTGGGTCGACTCGGCGCTGATCTATGTCATCAAGAAGGTCGCCATGGCGATGTTGGTGACGTTTCAGGGGGGCGTTTATCGGGTTTTTCACGGTGGCGGACAAGATGGCTTACCTGTTGGCGAAGGGCATCAAGATGGCGGAGCATGTCGGTTACTGGGTGGAACGCCTGATGCGAAAGATCATGCAGGCGTTGGGGATGCGCGCCCCAGAGAGCAGGGAATCGCTGACCGAGGGGTTGATTCGCCACGTACTGCGACGGTTGATGGCTCAGTCAAATAAAGATGCTCGAAACGCGATTCAGAAGTCAGATGGTTGATGCAAAGGGGGTAACGCTTCAGCGCGGCATTAGCCAATATCTTCTTTCCGCGTGAGGAAATCCACAATGATCTGGTGGCGACTCTCAACGAGCAATGTTTCAATGATGTGAAAGTCGATATTCAGGTAATCGTGCACAATGCGATTTCTAAGTCCAACGATCGCGTTCCAGCTTGTCAGATCGTTTTTGGAAATAACCTTTGCCTCCGATAAGGCCCGGAACGCATCATAGGCGGATACGGGAACTTGATGCCCCTTGGTTTTCAGGAGGTGTTTGGCCTTGCCTATCGCATTTTCCGTAAGCACCTGGATGGCATGCAGCACTCCATTCTGTTCCAGCTCTGTCAAAGTCTCTCCTGAACGGATACGCTGAACGGCCTGGTTTAGTAGGCGTCCTTGCCGCTCTGCGAGACGGGCGGTTTCCTGTAAATACAGATCAAGCTGCATAGACATCGTTCCAGTAGTGTTCTTCCAGATCGCGCCAGGTTCGGCTTAAAAAATGAAACCAGGGGAGCCGGGTTATCAGGGGGCGCCCCTCTTCGGCAACCGCCGCTCTCATGGCCAGTCCCGCCGTCGGTAGCTCCACCAGATCAATGGCTTCTGCAGGGACGGACAGCCAGTTGGCGAGATCCAGTCGTAATGTTTCCGTTTCGGTAAGTGTGTTCCAGGTATCGTTCAGGGCTTTGGGCCACTGGATGGCAAAATCCCAGTCGCTGTCGGGGTGGGCGTCTCCTCTGGCCCGGCTGCCTATAAGCGCACAAATCTCAAGCTCTGGGAAACGGTTGGCTAGGTGGGCGCTCAAGCGATCAAGGTCTTTGTTTGTCATAGCCGTTGCGGGTCTGGTTCATGAGGTTATGGTTTGATTCTACGGGGCGGAGTGGCGGGCGGCAAGTTGGGTGGGTGTTGTGGGGTTACGGCGGGTGCGCTTTGCTTACCCGCCCTACGCAGAGTTTGAGTGCCACCCATCGAAGGGTTGGGGTTCAGATTGGGCGGATGATGCGGGCGGGGTTACCAGCGGCGAAGTGGTCGGCGGGGATGTCTTTGGTGACCACGGCGCCGGCGCCGATGACGCAGCGGTTGCCGATGGTGACGCCGGGGCAGATGATGGCGCCGCCGCCGATCCAGACGTCTTCACCGATGGTGATCGGTCTGCCGGCTTCCAGCCCGGAGGCGCGCTCTTGGGCATTCA
Source organism: Marinimicrobium sp. UBA4209 (assembly GCF_002381585.1). Taxonomy (NCBI): domain Bacteria; kingdom Pseudomonadati; phylum Pseudomonadota; class Gammaproteobacteria; order Cellvibrionales; family Cellvibrionaceae; genus Marinimicrobium; species Marinimicrobium sp. UBA4209. Next base: position 27,053 of record NZ_DFTP01000061.1, on the reverse strand, counting down.
TTGGGTGGGTGGCGGTGTACACCTGGGCGGCGGGGCCGAACAGGGTGCGGGCGCCGATGTGCACCTCCGCCACGTCGAGTACCACGCAGTTGAAGTTGAAAAACACCTTTTCGCCCAGGTGGATGTTGTCGCCGTAGTCGCAATAGAAGGGCGGTTGCATCCAGACGGTGTCGCCGCCGTCGGGAATCAGTTCGCGCAGTAGCTGGCGACGCTTTTTCACTTCGTTATCCCGGCTGGCATTGAGGCTTTCGAACAGCAGGCGCGCCCGGCGACGGGCGGCGCAGAGTTCGGCATCCATGGGGTCGTACAGCGCCCCCGACAACATTTTCTCCCGCTCGGTTTGGTGATCGCTCACAGCATCAGGCGCCTCGGGCAATGAAGAAGGGGTTCAGTACCGACTCTTCCTGGTTGTAGCGCAGCGGCTCGCCGCTCTCGGCG